>JBBRGB010000264.1:0-4241 GCA_038241095.1 Phycisphaerales bacterium | reverse complement strand
ATGATGCTGATGACCACCAGCAGCTCGATGAGTGTGAAGCCATGTGATTTGCCAGCCTGCCGCATCATGAAACTCCCTGAAATAGGGCCACAAGGGAAACCGGCGTGACGGTTTTCACCGCCGCGCCGGGGAGACTCTTATCGTTACGCCCGCCGCCGCTTGGGTAGCATCAGCAACCCGCCCAACCCCAAGAGCGCCAGCGAGGCTGGCTCGGGGATTACGCCGTTGATGCTGATGTCATCCAGATAGAAGAAATCGGATCCGCCTTCAATGGTCTCAAAGCGGATTTTCTGTGAAGCGCCCGTAAGCGTGGACGTGTCGAGGTTGTATTCTCGAAAGAACCAGCCCTTGAACGATCCATTGGGACTATTGGCAGTTACCGTGATGGTCTCGAGCGTCACGGTCGTATCGCCGTCAAAGAACTTGACCACGAGGTTTTCGTCACCCTCGAGGAAATTCTGGCCCCACCAGAAGGATAGCTTGACATCGCTATATCCCGTCAGGTCAACAGTTCGCTCAATGTAGCGGTTGCCGCTGGCCATGTCCGCGGCGTAACTGCCGGAGTGTTTGCTGGCGGTCACGGTATGCACCCCGGACGAAATCGTCCATGAACCGGCCTGCCATCCCGTGCCACCAGCAAAGGTGTTGGACTCAAAGCCGTCAAAGGCGATCAAATCCGCGTGAACGGCGGGGACGGCGACCCCCAGCGCCAAACCGGCCAAGATCGAACCCAGGGTGACTGCGTTACTGACTTTCATCGAAAACTCCTTTCAAGAGTTACCAAGTGACTCCAACCATGCCGCGTGAAACAATCACGCGACCCAAACATCAGGTATTCGTCGCCCCCGCATCCAAAGCCGTTACCGGGGGCGTTTCTGGGGACACTTCCGGGGGCGGCGGAACCATGCTCCCGCCGGACCAGTAGTGCAGCGGCACCGCCACCGGCCCCAACTCCTTGGCGGGTGAATCGATCTTTTCCAACAGCAGCGACACCGCCGCCCGCGCCAAGTCGCCGTGACCCGTCCACATGCGGGTGATCTGCAAGCCCATGCCATCGTTGACCGAGTCGGCAAAGGTCGCCATCGACAAATCGCGCGGCAGGCGCATGCCCCGCTGTTGGGCGGCGATCCAAGTGGGCAAGGCTTCGACGTGGCTGTAGGTGATGATGGCCGTGGGCCGATCCGCCCGCGAAAGCCAGCCCGCCGACACCGGCACCAGATGCTCGCCAAGTGCGTCGGGTTGCGGGGTCTCATAAGTCTCGTGGATGACCCGCGGCGTCAGCCCGGCGGCTTTCATCGCCGCGGCGTAACCCCCCTGCCGCTCCTGAACGCTGTAGTGCATCTCCTGGCCGTAATAAACAAACGCGATGCGCCGATGCCCCAGCGCCAAAAGCTTCCGCGCCAAGTCACGACCAGCCTTGAAGTCATCAAAGTAAACGCAGTCGGCCGGTTGCCGGGAATTGAGCCAGATGCTGGGAATGTTGTGCCGCTTGACCAGCGCCAGCAGAGCCGTGGGAATGTCGTGGGTGTAGTTGATCAGCAACCCGTCGGCCGTCCACTCGCGCAAAACCTTGGGCACGAAACTTTCATCGCTGAGCTTGTCGTCATCGACATGGGCGATGGTCAGATGAATGTCATGCGCCGCCAAAGCGTCGTGGCTGCCGCGAATCATGCCGGGGGTGAGGATGGAATGGCGACCGTGGGTCGAAGCCAGCAGGCAAACGCAGTTGAAGCGACCGGTGGCGGTGGCGCGGGCGGCGGAATTGGGGCGGTAGCCAAGGTCTTGGGCCATGCGGCGAATGCGCTCGGCGCGGAGGGCGGTGCTGTTCCACTTGCCGCGGGTGCGCCCTTGGAGAACGTTGGCGACGGTCTGGGGCGTCACCCCGACACGGTCGGCAATCTCTTTCATTGTCGGGCTGGCATTGGACATAACACGCCGCCTGCTTATTAGGACGCCCAAATATGGGACGCCCTAATTCTACAGCCGATCAGACCCCTGTCAAGAGCTTTTCACGATTTTTTGAAAAAAACTTTCACCCGCCTCAACCACCCAAAAAACGCGCCGTCAACACTTGATGCCACTTCACATCCCGCCAATTGGCGAACTGCGGCTGACAATAATTGTGCGGCGTCCAGCCCCACATCCCGTAATCCAACGCATCCTCCACGCTCCACTTCGACCAGTCCAACAGCCAACCCCAGTCCAAGTTCGGCGCGTCATAATAAAACCACGATGACCACGATTCACTGGTGGTCAACGGCATCCCCTTGCGCTGGGACCAGTCGGCGAAGGTCGCCAGGATCGACCGCTGCCGGGCGCGCAGCATCGGCGCCATGGCCTGATGCGTCGCACCGCAGGCATCGGAAAAGGCGCGGTGCCAATCATCGTGGCGAAACAGTATCTCGTTGCTCTGATACTGGCCAAAGCGGGTGCGGTTTTCCCAGCGCTTGTCTGCCTGGGCGTAAAAATGCACATCCAGGCAATCGAAGTCGATGGGCAGTTCCGTCCAGCGGACATCGCCGTGGATCGAAGCGGTGAAACGCAGTTGCGGGAAGCGTCGTTGCAGCAGGGACAGCCCGCCGTTGAGGTCGTCGGTTAACCATTGCGCCGCCTTTGCATTGCGCGGCTCCATCCACCCTTGGCCGGTGGCCTTCTGATAGGTGTCGTTGTAATCGGGCAGGAAATAGGGCACTTCGTTGGCCAGATCGACATAGACGCAGCCGTCGAACCCGAAGCGTTTTTCCCACTGCTCGAGGAACTTGATCCAGACCTCGGCGGCCTGGCGGTGATCCGTGGGCCGATGCAGCAGCGTCGGGCCTTGAGGCCAAGTGCCGGTGAGTTTGTTGTGGAACCACCAGGCGCTCAAGGTGTAGTTGAGCTGGGGCCGCCGGGCCAGCAGTTTTTCCATGAAGTCGATAAGCCACTGGCCCACGGGGCCATCCACCGGGGCGTTCTGGTTCCAAGGCATGAACGGCAGGTTCGGCTCCGGCCAGCACAACATTTTGGCCGGTTCCGCCAAGTCGATGAACTGCGGCATGGGGTCGAGTCGCAGCGTGTTGTAACCGCGCTCGATGGCCTCATCGAGAACTTTGTCGTAGTCGGCGAACGACCCGCCGGGGATGTGCCGCATGAGAAACGCGTTGTCCCACATGACCATCGTCAACCGCCGGGGATTCAACAAGTCGCGCATGTCGAAAGGGACATGGGGCACGCCGGCCGGGGCGTTGCGAAGTTGGCCGGATTCTTGGGAGGGAAAAACCACGGGTCACATCCTTTATGTCGTTGCATGCCTTCAAAAGCCGCGGGCATCTGATTGACCCACCAACGGGCACGCGAAACACAAAGCATACCCAAACACCGCCCCGCCCCAATTCACGCTTGCGGTTTAGCGCCGCCTCCGCATTCGCAACCTCGAAGATTCAACCCTCGAACCCCAAGCCTCAAGCCTTCCTCCTATAATCCCCCCCTTCAACCAACCACACCCTCCAGCGCGAAATCACCATCATGGAAGCAGGCATCGTCGGTCTCCCCAACGTCGGCAAGTCCACCCTCTTTAACGCCCTGACCGCCGCTGGCGCTCTGGCGGCCAATTATCCCTTCGCCACCATCGAGCCAAACGTCGGCGTCGTGCCCGTCCCCGACCTCCGACTCGCCGCCATCAACAAGCACATCGCCACCGAAAAAGTCATCCCCGCCGCCCTGCGACTCGTCGATATCGCCGGCCTGGTCCGCGGCGCATCGACCGGCGAAGGTCTGGGCAACAAGTTCCTCTCCCACATCCGCAACGTCGATGCCATCCTCCACGTCGTCCGCTGCTTCCACGACCCCGATGTCACCCACGTCGAAGGCTCCGTCGATCCCATCCGCGACATCGAAACCATCGACACCGAACTGATGCTCGCCGATCTCCAAGGCGTCGAAGGCATGGCCGACAAAGCCGCCCGCACCGCCAAGAGTGGTGACAAAGAAGCCAAGGCCCGCGTCGATGTCCTGGAAAAATGCAAGGCCGTGCTCGCCGAGGGCAAGCCCGTGCGCGGCCTCTCCTTCGACACCCCCGACCTCGACCGCGCCTTTCGCGGCCTCATGCTCCTGACCGCCAAGCCCGTCCTCTACGTCGCCAACGTCGATGAAGACGATGTGCGCGGCCAAGGCACCCACGTCACCAAAGTCCGCGAGCGGGCCCACCTCGAAGGTGGCATGATCGTCCCCGTCTGCGCCAAACTAGAAAGTGAACTGGCGGA
>JBBRGB010000263.1:0-4301 GCA_038241095.1 Phycisphaerales bacterium | reverse complement strand
CCGCGCTGGGGCGATGAGCATGTCGATCTCAACAACATCCCCGACCCGCCCAAACCGATCCACGCCGATCAGGACATCTGGCGCTGCTATTTGGCGGGCGTGGGCGGCATGGGCATCGGCCTGTGTACCGCCATCCTCACCACCGCCGGCCACGAAATGGGCTACCACGTCCAGTTCCTGGACAAAAAAGGTCTGGCCATTCGCAACGGCGGCGTCTTCTCCCAACTCGTGTACACCCGCACCCATCCCACGATTGGCTCCGCGACTGCCACCAACGGAGCCGCGGGCGACGATGAAACCCCCGGCAATGGCACCCCCGCAAGCAGCACCAGTGCAAGCGGCGACATCCAAACCACGCCCCTGATCCCCTACGGCAAGGCCGACCTGCTGCTGGGCGTGGACATGCTCGAAGCCACCCGCGCCATCGACCCCAAACATCCCTACCGCGTCGCCTCGCCCGGCCGCACGGCCGCGGTCATCAACACCGCCAAAACGCCCACCATCCTCACCCTCATGGGCCAGGACAACTTCGACCCCGCCCAACTCGAACGCACACTCAAACAGTACACCCGCGATGGGCAATACTTCGGCTTCAACGTCGGCGACCTCTGCGAGCGCGTGCTCGACAGCAAGCTCTACGCCAACATCATGATGCTGGGCATCGCGTATCAGCGCGGCTACCTGCCCCTGAAACTCGAAGCCATCGAGACCGCCATCCGCATCGTCATTCGCGGCGAAGTCGAACGCAACCTCCGCGCCTTTTCCATCGGCCGCATGATCGCCGAGCGGCCCGACCTTTTCGTCGTGGAACTCAAACACGAGTACGAAACCGCACGCCAGGCGTTTCGCCGCAAGGTCAACCTGCTCCGCGCCCAAGTCGGCCAGGGTCGTCGCGGCCAGCGCATCGCCAAGCAATTCCGCGTGCTGATGAAGCAGACCTTCCGCGCCACCGCACGCCTGCGCGTCGATGACCAACTCATGCGCGATGTCATCGTCCGCGCTTATGACTGTTGGGTCTGGGGTGGCCTGAGATACGCTGAACGCTACTGCAAACGACTCACCGAAGTCTTCGCCAAGGATGACCCGGCCTACGGCTACCAGATCACCCGCGCAGTCGTGTGGAACCTCGCCAAGGTCATGCTCGTCAAGGACGAGGTGTACGTCTCGGCCTTGCTGACCAGCCCGGACAAACTCAAGCGCGACATGCGCCGCTTCAACGCCAACGCCGCCCGGGGCGACAAACTCATCTACCGCCACCACAACCGCCCGGAGTTCAACCTTCTGGGCCACCGCATGCGCTTCAGTTGGAAGAGCCGCGATTGGCAGCTTCGCTTGATGGCGCGGCTGGGCATCGCGCGAAAACTGCTGCCCGGCTGGCACAAACGCGAGATGCAATTCCGCGATTGGTACGAGTCGATCTGCGACCGCTTGGAAGTGCAATCCGCCAGTGATCCCAAGAATTACCAACGTTGGTTGGCGATCGCGCAGGGGCCGCGGGCCGTGAGCGGTTTCCGCGAAGTGCGCTATCCCAAGATGGAAGCCGCGCGGCGTTACGCCGAGCGCATCTTGGCACTCGACGCCGAAAACTTTGAGCCTCCCGCCAGCCCGCCGCCAAGTCCCACGCACAGCTTGGCCACCGTTCCCCTGACGGTTACCGCCCATCGTTAACCTTCATCATTTTTCCACCGCCATCTGTCTTGGATACAAATGGCGTGGGGGAATGGTGAGGCGTGAGGCCGGGTTAATTGACCGGGGTGGAGGGGACGGGGGGGGTGGAAACGGCGGCGTCGCCCGTGATTTGCTCGGGAGTCAGATGCGCTTGCACGGCTTCGACGATGATCTTGGTCGCCGGACGGTTGTACTTCCAATCGTCAAGCACCAACCGGCTTTCGGCTGTGGCCCCGGCATTTTTGTAATGCACCACGGCAATGCCCTTGGTCTTCCACCGCTCCTTGTTGAGCTTGGTGATCTCGTCAAAGGCGATCTTCTTGCCCCAACTTGTGGTCAGCCCGTTCTCATCGACGGCGATCCATCGGCCGAAGAGCCGCACCACGGAAAAGCCAAAGAGCAGTCCCAGGGGCAGCAAGGCGAATCCCAAACCCTTTTGCGTGAGCATGTCCATGTCCGCGTGCTTCTTGCCCGGCCGACTTTCGGTGTCGGTGATGTCGAGCGTGGGGTAGCCGCTGGTTTGGGCGTGGGCATTCCACTCGGCGACGAGTTTGTCACGTGAGATGCCTTGCTTTTCAAATTGCTCAAAGGCCATCGCCACCTCGTGCTCACGCGGATACTTGACGTAACCGTCATAGAGAAACCAGGCGGAGAAGGCCAAGAACATCGTCGCCAGCAAGGCGACGCGACCCACATAGTACTTGTCGATATACGCTTTGGCGGACATGAACAAAGCCCCTTTCATTTATCAATCGGTCAATCGTGTCAGGCGGTTGAAGCCGGGGGAACATCCGGTTTTTCGCTCTCCGCTCTCCGCAGCGTCAGAACTCATCCTCCCAGTTTAACGCCTTGGCCCAGTAGCGGGTGGCCATGGCGCGGGTTCCGGGCCGATTGAGCAAATCGGTGAAGCCGCCCTGATCCACCCGACGGGCGGGGATGCGGGGAAGGTTGCGCTCGCGTTTCAAGGCCCAGGTGAGAAAGGCACTGGTTTCGTTGATGGCACGGATGCGGGCGTCGGCGGGCGGTTGACGACGGCCAAAAGCGAAGATGTCGGGCATGTTAATCATGGCGGGCAACAGGGTGGAGAGGAAGATTCATTTAGTGCATTGTTGTCGCTTGTGCCTTGAAGGTCAATGCGCTAAACCGCAAGCGTATCAACGGGCTTGGGGCCGACCCCACACCACAAACCTCCGGGCATGCTTGCGGTTTAGCGCGCCTCACGCCGTGCGGGGCGGGTTGAAGCGCGAGCCTTCCAAGGGCACGCGGCGATTGACGGGCGCGCCCTCGGGCAGAATCGTGCCGATGAGCATCGCGGCGATGGCGATCACCACGTTGCCCACCAGCATCAGCCAGTGTGCTCCCGTGCGCGAAAGCGAACCGTTGACGACTAGGAACTCCAGCACGGCCGTGGTCAACAGAATCGCCAGCGTAATGGGAATCAGACTGCGCCACGCCAGCCGCATGAGTTGGTCGAAGCGGAATCGCGGCAGGGTCCAGCGAATGAGCATGACCAGGCTGATGAGGAAGAACATTTTGCCGGCGAAGACGGCGAACTTCAGTAGCACCCAGCCAAAGCCAGCGACCAGCGGCTCGTTGATGAAGGGGATGTCCCAGCCGCCCAGGAACATGAGGGTGAAGAACGCGGCCCCGGCGATGATGTGGGCGTATTCCGCCAGGAAAAACAGGGCGAACTTCATGGAGCTGTATTCGGTGTGGTACCCGCCGACGAGTTCCTGCTCCGCCTCGGCCAAGTCGAAGGGTGCGCGGTTGGTTTCGGCGAGGTTGCAGGTGAAGAAGATGATCGCCAGCAGGGGCTGGTAGAGGATGTTCCAGTGGTCGGCCTGCTGGAGCATGAGGATGGTGTCGGGCCGGGCGCTGCCGCTCATAAGGATGATGATGAGCACGGCCAGGCCCAAGGGGATTTCGTAGCTGAGCATTTGGGCCGTGGCGCGGAGGCCGCCGAGGAAGGAGAACTTGTTGTTGGATGCGTAACCGCCCAGCACGACGCCGTAAACGCCCATGGAGCCGATGGCCAGAACGTAGATGACACCGAGGTTGATGGTGGCACCGGCGACGAGCACGGCCGCAGCGGGGTCGAGCAACTGCCAGCCGAACATGTCACCGTTCCAATGCCCGCCCCAAGGGATGATGACCCAGCCCAAGAGTGCCGGGATCATGACCACGATGGGGGCGAGGATAAAGAGGGTTCGTTCGACGAAGGGGGGCGTGTAGTCTTCTTTGAGGACGAACTTCAGGCCGTCGGCCAATGGTTGGCCCAAGCCCCAAAAGTGGAACTGCGGCAGCCACTCCTGGCCAAAGGAAAAACCGGTGCGGTTGGGGCCGATGCGGTCCTGCACCCAGGAGGCGATTTTGCGCTCCAGCATGATGAGATAGGCCACGCTCACGAGAATGAGGTTGACCACGACGACGAGCGTGATGACGCTGACAATGAATTGCGGGCTCATGGGTGCGAATTGTAGCGGGGTATGATGGTTTCGTCATAAGCCGCCATGCTCAACCTCGCCATCGTTTACCAATGCCCCTCGCTCACCCCCGCCCAGCGCGGCGGGCTGACGCGCTGGCTGCGGCCACGCTTTACCAAGTTGGCGAAACTGGCTGGCGCTACCGCGGGC
>JBBRGB010000262.1:0-4308 GCA_038241095.1 Phycisphaerales bacterium | reverse complement strand
CCAAAAGAGCCAAACGGGAAACGTTGCGCGTTGTCATGATCCGATCTCCAATTACGGGGCCAAGAATGGTTGCGGCTGGATCACACGATCCAAAAAACCGCTCTGTACGTCTGCTTGTCAACCCTGAATCCTACAACAAGTCAAGCATAAAACAAGTCTTTATTGCGACAACTTTTTCTTGTTTTGCGACCGCTGTTTTTGCTATCTCCATGCGTAAAAAGTTCTCTTGCACCTCCATTATGAACCGCCTTTTCCTCCCCGCAAGAGTTAATCGCGTCAAGTCTTTCTTGCTTTGCGGCAAGGCGCGGTAAGATCGCTACCGCAGCACCGCAATAACGAGCCGGATCATGCCCAACCCACGCCGCGTCGCCCTCTTTGTGGACATCGTTTCCGACTACGGCCGGGACATTCTCATCGGCATCGCCACCTACGCCCAGCATCACGCGCCGTGGACCATGTTCGGCGGGCCGGAGCGGATGGGGTCGCAGCTCGAACAGTTCCGTGCCTGGCGCGGCGACGGGGCCATTGTTCACCTCACCAACCAAGACATGCTCCAAGCCGCCACGGCCTGCGGGGTGCCGGTGGTCAATGTGTCGCAGTTCCTGCTTCACACGCCGTTCCCCTCGGTGCTGCCGGACAATGCCCAGGTCGGTCGCAAGGCCGCGGAACATCTGTTGCAGCGCGGGTACCGTCACTTCGCCTACTGCGGCTTTGAAGGGCATGGTTATTCCGAAACCCGCTTGGCGGCGTTCGCCCAGCGCTTGCGTGAGGCTGGGTTTGAGCCGGCGGTCAACACTTCCCAACCGTTGCAGGAGCGGCACGAGGCTTGGGCACCGCGACAGGCGGAGTTGGCGGCTTGGGTCAAGAGCCTGCCCCGGCCGCTGGGCATGATGTGCTGCAACGATGCCCGCGCCCGGCACGTGGCCTTGGCCGCCCATGACGCGGGGGTGCGAATCCCGGAGGATGTGGCGCTCTTGGGGGCTGACAATGACGAGTTGATCTGCGCCATGACCCAGCCGCCGCTATCGTCGATTGACGTCTCAGCCGAGCGGGTCGGTTACGAAGCCGCGGCCTTGCTCGACCGCCTCATGCGGGGCGGGAAGCCTCCCGACAAGCCGGTGCTGATTCCCACCGGCGAAGTCATCACCCGGCAATCATCCGACGCCTTGGCGATCGAGGACCCGGACGTGACGGCCGCGGTGCGTTACATCCGCGAGCATCAGAGCAAGCCCTTGCAGGTCGATGACGTGGTGGCGGCCACGATGCTATCCCGGCGAGTCTTGGAGCGGCGATTCAAGCGGGCTTTGGATCGCACCTTGGGAGCGCAGATCACCATGGCGCACATGGATCGCGCCAAGGCCCTCCTGGCCGACACGGACTTGCCGACTTCACAGGTGGCGCTGCGCAGCGGGTACAGCTATGTGCAGCAGTTCAACGTGGTCTTCAAGCGGCAAGCGGGCATGACCCCCACGCAATATCGCCGGGCGTTTCGGCAACGGTGATGATCTGACTGTTAGCCGCGTCGTCCCCGACGCGCGTCTTTGAGCCACCGGGTGCTCACGCACCACGGCTCTGACCTCACGCCTCAAGACTCACTTCTCAAGACTCAAGACTTCCACCGTCTTCTCCGGCGTGAGTTTCACTTTCGCCTTGGCGTCACCCGCCACGACGCTGTAAGTGCCGTAGAACCCGCGGAAAGTCACCTTGCCCGCCGCGTCGGTCGTGGCTTCCAGATCGTGGGTCATCCACTGCTTGTCCAGCAGGTCAAAGACGATCTTGCCGCTGGGCTTGAGCGAGCCGTCGTCGTTGACCAGCGTGGCCTCGGTGCCCTTCCAGTGCCGCTGGCCAAAGAAGCCCCAGAGCACGATGGCCTCGACCTTGGGGTGGCTGAAGCCGATGCGGTACATGGCCGCGAGAATCTCTCCCTTGGCCTGGTCATCCTTGCCCTTGCGGCAAGTGATTTCCGTGAAGTGGATCGGCATGTCCAACTCCGCCAGCTTGTCCAAGTTCGCCAAAAAAAGCTCCGGCGTGTAGCCCTTGCCGTTGCCCGAAAGGTTGAGCCGTTCCAAGCGGTGTTCCTGCAAGCCGATGCCGCCCACCTTGGCACCGTCCTTCTGCAAGCCGCGGACGAGGCTGATGAGCTTGTTGGTGTTCTCGGTGCTGTTGGGAATCTCGTACTCGTTGACAAACAGCAGCGGCTTGGGGTCGATCTCGTGGGCGATCTTGAACATGTCAGGCCGCAGGTCGGGGCCGAGGTTGTGCATGAAGTAGTTGCCGTTGAGCATCTCGTTGTTGACGTCCCAAGAATAGAGCCGACCCTTGAAGTGCTCGACGGTTTCGCGCAGGTGTTCCAAGGCCTCTTCGCGGCGCTCATTTTCCGGCAGGGCCTTGAGCCAGTCCTGCACCATGCCGTACTTGGCCCAGAAAAGGCAGTGGCCCCGGACGGTGATGTCGTGTTCCTCGGCCCATTTAAGCCAGGCGTCGCCACGCTCGAAATGAAGCTCGTCACGCTTGGGTTCGATGCGGCCCCACTTGAGGTCGTTTTCATTGACGATCACGTTGAAATACTTGATGATCGCGGCCCGATAGTTATTGGAAATGGGGTCGTCCTTGAGCGGGTCGCCGCCCACCGCCGTGCCGAACATGAAGTGATGCCCGGTCTGGTTCAGCTTCACCGGCGTGTTGGCCAGCGGTTTCCCAGCCGCATCGTTGAGCGTGAGGGTGAAGTCACCCTTGCGCAACTTCTCAATGCGGGCATCAGCTTCCACCTCCCACTGCTGTTTGGCGTCATCGGCCAAGGCCAGGGAACTCATCATCAACAGGCACAGTGACACAAGGACGATCTTCAAGGCATGGCTCCCAAGTTGGTCGTGGGTCAGGCGGCGCTGACATCAAGGTGACAAACACTCGATGCCCCCGCACCCCAACTCACAAGGCCATGCTACTGCTAACTTGCGAGGTTGTTGGTGATAATTGCGTCAATCACTTCTGAAATTGCGGTCGCCAGCAGTCAAATATTGTTGGCGAAGGAGATGGATTATGACTTCATCCCGGATGAGGCCCCCAGATGGGACGATGAGGATTTTGAACCGCCGTGAGGCTCGTCCACGGTTCACCGATATCTGTTTAGCGTATAGCCCGCTGATAAAACCCACATCCACACGGTCGGTTTTCCTGGTGGCGGGTAGCCATTCCCTCAAGGTGACTGTTGTGGCCGTCCGATAAAGCCTTAGCCGAGGTATTGCGGCCTCGGGCGCTTGGTTATCCGTCACTTCTGGCCGATAGGTCAGGGACGGAAACAAGCGGGGTTTGAACATGAAGCAAGTGACGATCAAAGTGAAGTTTGCGATGCTGGCCGGGGCGGCGATGTGGGCCGGTGTTGCCGGGCTGGTCGGCTGCGCTGCCGGGCCTGACAAGGCTGGCGGCACGTCCTCGCGGCACGGTCCAACCGATGCCTCGTTGACCCCCACCGCACCCGCGCCGCGGCCCGCGGCTTCGACCAGCGACTTCGCCCTTTTTGGCCAATTGCCCGCGGTGGTCAATGTCGCCGACGCCGCGCCCGAAGCGCCTGACTCGGCGGACAACCTGCGGCAAGTGACTTTCACCAGTGAAGGCAGCGACTTCGACCCCGACCTCGACGCCAAGGCCACGTTCATCGTTTTCGCCTCCACCCGTCATCGCCACACGTCGGACATCTACCTGCAAAAGGTGGACGGCTCGGCGGTGACGCAGTTGACCGACGACCCCGGCAATGATGCCATGCCCACGTTCAGTCCAGACGGCGGGCGAATCGCGTTCGCCTCGGATCGGGCGGGGAACTGGGACATTTACGTCATGCCCGCGACGGGGGGCCAGCCGGTGCAGATCACCAACGATTTGGCCCCCGACATTCACCCCAGCTTTTCGCCCGATGGCCAGTCGCTGGTCTATTGCACGCAGTCGGCGCAGTCGGGTCAGTGGGAAATGGTGGTCGTCGATCTCGCCAAGCCCGCCAACAAGCGTTACATCGGGCCGGGGCTGTTCCCGAGTTGGTCGCCTGTGGATGGTCGGATTTTGTTTCAACGGGCGCGGGAGCGGGGGACGCGGTGGTTTAGCGTGTGGGTGATTGAACTGATCAATGGTGAAGGTGTGCGACCGACGGAGTTGGCCGCCAGTGGCAACGCCGCGTGCATCACGCCGCGCTGGAGCCCGGACGGTCGGCACATCGTGTTGAGCACGGTGGTGAATCCCGATGGGATGGGTGCGGAAGCGACTGGCAACGGTGTGGCCGGTGCCACGGAGACTCTGGGGGCACGACCACGGCAGGCG
>JBBRGB010000261.1:0-4322 GCA_038241095.1 Phycisphaerales bacterium | reverse complement strand
ACTTCTTGCCTCTTCGCCTCAATCCTCCGGCGCTTCCTTGGCCAAGAGGGCGTGGAAGGCCTGGCTTAGTTGAGCGGTCACCACGCCGGGCTTGCCGTCGCCGATGGCCCGGCCATCGACCTTGGTCACGGGGATCACTTCCGCGGCCGTGCCCGTCAGGAACATTTCCTGGGCGGTGTAAATGTCGTGCTTGCTCATGTCCATTTCCCGCACCACCAAGCCCGCGGCCCGCGCCAAGTCGATCACCACATCGCGGGTGACGCCCTCCAGAATCCCGGCGTGCAATGGCGGGGTACACAGGGCCAGTTTCCCCTTGTATTGGCAGACGGTGAAAATGTTGTCGCCGGTGCATTCGGCGACGAAGCCCAGGTGGTTGAGCATGATGGCCTCGGGCACACCGGCGTCGATGGCTTCGATCTTGGCCAGGATGTTGTTGAGGTAGTTCATGCTCTTGATGCGTGGCGACAGGGCCGCGGGATGCGTGCGCATCGTCGAAGCCGTCACCACCGCCATGCCGTCACGGTAAAGCTCCTTGGGATAGAGCGCGATGGTGTCGGCGATGATGAAGACGGTGGCCTTCTTGCAGGTGAAGGGGTTAAGGCCCAGCGTGCCTTCGCCGCGGGTAACGCAGAGGCGGATGTAGGCGTCCTTGCGATCGTTGGCTTGGAGGGTGCGGCGCACGGCGTCGGCGAGTTGGTCGAGCGTGTAGGGAATCTCCAAGCGAATGGATCGCGCCGAGGCGTAAAGCCGCAGCAGGTGGGTGTGGAGCTTGAAGACTCGGCCGTTGTAGGCGCGGATGCCTTCAAAGACGCCATCGCCGTAGAGCAGGCCGTGGTCGTACACGCTCACCGCCGCTTTTTCGCGGGGCACCAGTTCGCCGTTAAGCCATATTTGCTGTGACACGCGCCGATCCTTTGGAAAAGAGTGGCGATTATAACGCGGCGGGCAAAACCGTCGCGCAGACAAACGCATCGTGTTTAGCCCGCAGCAAAGCGGAGGGGATCATTGAAGTGTCCGAGTGGGCAACCGCCGAACGATGAAAGACACCAAGCCGCCCTACCGATCAACCTGCCCCATGACGATGTCGATGGAGCCGATGATCGCCGGCACATCCGCCAGCAGCACTTGTTGGGCGATTTCGGGCAGCACGCTCAAGTTCACGAACGTCGCGGCGCGGGCCTTGACGCGGTAGGGCATGATGCCGCCCTGGCTTTCGAGGTAGAAGCCCAGCACCCCGCGCGGGTTTTCCGTCTCGACGTACACCTCGCCCGCCTCGGGTTTGAAGTTGCGCGGCAGCTTCACGCGGTAACGGCCTTGGCCCGTGTCGCTGGCCGGGGGCAGCATCTTCAACACCTGGCGAATGATCTTGCAGCTTTCGGTCATCTCGCGGATGCGGACGATGTAGCGATCCCAGCAATCGCCCAACGCCCCCATTTCACCGCTGCCCACCACGATGTCAAAGTCGCACTCGGGATAGACGCTGCCGTCGCCGGGGTTGTCGCGGCGAAGGTCGTAGGGGATGCCGCTGCCGCGCAGCACCGGGCCGGTCAGGGCGTACTTTGTGCAGAGGTCTTTGGAGATCACGCCCACGTTGGCGGTGCGCTTGATGAAGATGTGGTTAAACGTCAGCAGGTCGTTGTATTCCTTGATCTTCGGCTCGAAGTAATCGAGGAACTCGGTGACCTTCTCGGCGTAACCGGCGGGCAGATCGTGGATGGTGCCGCCGATGGTGAGGTAGGAGTAGGTCAGCCGCGCGCCGCAGACCATTTCAAAGAGGTCCAGCACATACTCGCGTTCGCGGAAAGCGTAGAGGAAAGGCGTGAAGGCCCCGATGTCCAGGCCATAGGTGCCGAAGCTCACGAGGTGGGAGGCGATGCGGTTCAGCTCGCAAACCAGGGTGCGGATGCACTCGGCGCGCTTGGGCAGCTCGATGCCCGCGAGTTGTTCCACGGCCCGGCAATAGGCCCAGTTTTCATTCATCCCCGCCAGGTAATCCATGCGGTCGGTGTAGGGGATGTATTGGTAATACGCCAGGTTTTCGCCGATTTTCTCGGCACAGCGATGCAGGTAGCCGATGTGGGGCACGCATTCGAGCACCAGTTCGCCATCGGTTCGCAACACCACGCGAAGCACACCGTGGGTCGAAGGATGCTGCGGCCCCATGTTGACGAGCATTTCCTCGGTATCGACATCGAGCTGCTGAATGTCGGCGTCGTAGGCTTCGCCATGCGGGGCATAGGCGGAAGAGGCGGATCCGGGGGTGGATCCGGGGGCGAATCCGGGGGCGAATCCGGGGGCGGCGTCGGGTCGCTGGATGCGATAGGTCTTGGTCGTCGAGTCGTTGGTCGCAGTGGGGCTCATGGTGCGGCCATTCTAACGCATGGGGAGCACGCCTTGTCAGACATCATGCATCGCCCCCCAAACGCAACCCCCGCGCCCATACATCGTGCAGCATGGCGTTGTACTCCGACCCCAAATCCGGGCTTCGGCCACAGACGCCCTTAAAGTTGCCGTAGTCCACATCCTGGGCCAATTCCCCCGCCAGACTCAACCATTCTTGACGCGATACGATCATGCGATAACGATAATCCGTGTGGGATGTTTCAAGAATCTCCGTGGTGGCCAAAGGGGAAAAACGCCTTCGCAGATTCTCAAGATGCGAGCGATCCCGGGCGCGGATCATCATGCGTTGCGGGTCGGGTAGTTGGGTCACCTTGCCGTTCTCCATTTGACGCGCCTGCACCACGCTGAAAAAACCATATCGGGTCAGTAACCACATGCTGCCGTTCCTTCATGTTCGGTAAGCCGCACATCAGCGCGGCGTGTCATTGCGATGGTATCAGGGCCACGCCCAAACGGCTGGCGACTCTTAACTTCCCATCATGTTAAACCGATAGAGCCTCAAGCCGGGGGTGTACCTGCTTGCTTTGCCCGCACTGGCGAAACCGGGAGAGCCAAGGCTTGTGCAGGATTGTCGGGGAACCGGGCAGCTGAGAAAACCGCCCCATTCGTGGGCCAACGAGGAAACCGCATCATGCTTCAAACGCTCACCCAGCGCAACATGTTGACATCCCTCCGCCCATCCGGCCCTTCCCGCACCAGATTCACCCCCGGATTTACCCCCGGATTCACCCCCGGATTCACCCCCGGCTTCACCCGCGGCTTCACCCTGGTGGAAATCCTCATCGTGGTGGTCATCCTGGGCATCTTGGCGGCCATCGTGATCCCGCAGTTCGCCAACGCCACCGAGGACACCAAGCTCAACTCGCTCAAGCAGGACCTCTACCGCATCCGCATTCAGATCGAAATCTACCGCGGCCACCATCTCGACACGCCGCCGAGCCTGACGAACTTCACCGACCAGATGACGCTTTCGAGCAACGCCCAAGGCCAGACCGCCGCCCCCGGTACCGCAGGCTACACGCACGGGCCGTACCTGCGCTCGATGCCGTACAACCCCTTCACCAGTTCCAACGTCGTCGGAGGCGGGGCTGCGGGCACCAGCGACTGGTTCTACGACGCCTCCACCGGCGAGTTCCGCGCCAACGACACCGCCGCCCACCGCGATCTGTGAGCCGTGGGTGGGGTTTGTGTCGTGGCTCGCGCCCTTTCGCTCGACTTTGCCTTGCTCTGTAGAAAACCCTCGGCCGGGTGCCACACTGCATCCCGCTTCGGGTGCTGTGTGACCTTCCCCACACTTGGTGGGCGCGGCTCGGCCAGGAACAGGACGATGAGTTGACAGAGGATCATGTGACGCATCAGCCCGACATAGCTGCGGCCCTCGAAGTGGCCCAGGCCCACCTCGCCCTTGGCCAAGCGAAACAGGTGCTCCACATCCGCCTGGCGGCAGCGTGGGCGATCGTCACTCCAACTCTGGGGCAGGAACAAGTCCGAGTCCAGCAGGGCCTTGAACTCGCCGTGGGAGCAACCCAGGTGAACGGTGACGATGCAGTTCTCGATCTTGCCCGCGGCCCCGCAGTATTGGCGTTGGACGCCGGGGGCCGGGGGCCGGGGGCCGGGGGCCGGGGGTCATGCGACCCTTCTTGGCCACTGAAGTCTCGTCGATGAGGCCGATGACGCCCAAGTCGTCGCCGGGCAGAGGCGCTCCCGGAGCCGGGGCGTGTTGGGCGGCAATGCGCTGCTGCAGGCGATCCCGAAGTCGCGGGTGGTCCCAGACGCGATGGGTCATGAACATCTGCAGGGCACGAACGGTGGAACCCGCCGCCAGCGCGATGGGTTCAACACTCTTTCGCGGAAGATTGGACAACAACCCCCCGGCAATAGGTGGCGAAGTGGTCCACCAGTCGACATTCGCCCAGGCA
>JBBRGB010000260.1:0-4337 GCA_038241095.1 Phycisphaerales bacterium | reverse complement strand
TACGTCCGCTTGGAAAAGCCCAAGAACATCCTGCGCTGGGACCTGACCGTGCCGGCCCACGCCTCGGGCGACAAGGCCAAACTCGTGGAGTACGGCTACCAGTTGGAGTTCGACCGCAACAAGAGCCTGGGCACCCCCGGCGAAGCGGCGGCGGCAAGCATCCGCGAAGAGTTCGATCAGTTGCAGATGCAGCGCTTGCAGCATTGAGCCGGGCCGCGTCATTGCGAAGGGCGCAGGCCCTCGGCAGCCTCGTCGGAGCCGAAGGGCGTAAGCCCTCGGACGATGGCGCATGGACGTACTTTGACGTGGGGATGTTCAACCGCGGGCTCACGCCTCGTGGCTTTGGAAAACAGCATTCTTCACAAAAGCCCGAATTGGCTCATGATGAGGGAATTGCGTACAATGTTCCTTCTACCCCAAGCCGCATCGGATTCACGTTGAATCGGACGGCGGGGGCTGAAACCAAGGCGGTGACGCTCGCGCAACGCGACGTCACGCGCGGCCCGAGGTTGCCTGTCCACGTCGGCAGGCCGGGCATGACCCCCGCAAGGACTCTTTTTTTATGGTTGACCGTAACTTAATCGCACAACTCGATGTCGCAGACGCCGAAGCAGACGCCATGCTTCAGGACGCCCTGGGCACCTCCTCGCTTGAGGAAATGGACAGCGTGTTGATGCAGCAGCTTGGCGACTTCAAGGCCGGCGCCATCCTCACCGGCAAGATCATCGGCAAGGCCGGCGACGACTTCCTCGTCGAAATCGGCCTCAAGAGCGAAGGCATCCTGGACCGCAACGAGTTTGACGTGCCCGAAGAAGTCGAAATCGGCGACACCGTCGAAGTGCTGTTGGAGGCTGTGGAAGGCGGAGACAACGGCGTGGTGCAGATTTCCAAGCGCAAGGCCGACCGCATCCGCGGTTGGGAGCGCATCATCGAAAACAACGGCGAGGGCGACGAAGTCGAAGGCCGCGTCCTGCGGAAGATTAAGGGCGGTCTCTTGGTGGACATCGGCGTGCCGGTGTTCCTGCCGGCCTCACAGGTGGACATTCGTCGGCCGGCGGACATCGGCGAGTACTTGGGCCAGAAGATTCGCGCTCAGATTCTCAAGATCGACAAGGAGCGGCGAAACATCGTCATCTCCCGCCGCAAGCTTATCGAAGAAGAACGCGCCACCAAGCGTAAGGAACTGCTTTCGACCATCAAGGAAGGCGACACCGTCATCGGCGTGGTCAAGAACATCGCCGACTTCGGCGCGTTCATCGACCTGGGCGGCATCGACGGCCTGCTGCACATCACCGACATGTCCTGGGGCCGCATCAACCATCCGTCCGAACTCGTCAAGATCGACGAGAAGATCGAGGTCAAGGTCCTCAACGTCGATACGGAAAAAGAAAAGATCGCCCTGGGCCTCAAGCAGAAGGAAATGTCGCCCTGGGAAGACATCGAGCGCAAGTACCCGGTCAACACCCGCGTGCAGGGCCTGGTGACCAACATCGTGACCTACGGCGCTTTCGTGAAGCTCGAAGAGGGCGTCGAAGGCCTGGTGCACATCAGCGAAATGTCTTGGACTCGCCGCATCAACCACCCGTCGGAACTGCTGTCGGTCGGACAGGAATCCGAAGTGGTGGTGTTGGACGTCAACAAGGACAAGCAGGAAATCAGCCTGGGCATGAAGCAGACGGAGATCAATCCGTGGGAGCTGGTGGCGCAGAAGTATCCGCCGGGCACGGTCATCGAGGGCAAGGTTCGCAACCTCGCCAGCTACGGCGCGTTTGTGGAAATCGAGCCGGGCATCGATGGATTGCTGCACGTGTCGGACATTTCGTGGACCAAGAAACTTTCGCATCCCAACGAAGTGCTCAAGAAGGGCGATTCGATTCACTGCGTGGTTCTGGAAGTCGATCAGGGCAAGCAGCGGATCAGCCTGGGCCTGAAGCAGATGACGCAGGACCCCTGGATCGAGGCCATCCCGACGCATTATCAGCCGGGCATGATCGTCTCGGGCAAGGTGACCAAGATCACCAACTTCGGCGTGTTCGTGGAACTCGAAGAGGAACTCGAGGGCCTGCTGCACATCAGCGAGTTGGCGGATCACAAGGTCGAGAACCCCGAGGAGGTCGTCAAGGTCGGGCAGGACTTGGAAGTCAAGATTCTGCGGGTGGACTTGGACGATCGCAAGATCGGCCTGTCACTCAAGCGGGCGATGTGGACCAGCGACGGCGGTGCGGCGGCGGCGGCAAGCAAGGGCGAGGGCCAAGGCCAGAGCGCCAAGCCACGCAGCGAAAGCCTCCGCGGCGGCATGGGCGACGAACACGGCGCACTGGGCACCGACAAGATTTTCTTCGGCCCCGGCGGCGCGAAGTCGCAATAAGCATCCGGCCGAACCTGGCCAGGTCAATCCCGGCCAGAGTGCAATGAAAACCCAAGGCCCGGCGTCACACGACGTCGGGCCTTTTTCTTTTTTCGCAGCTTGCGTGCGACCCTCACCAGTTGCGATGCCGCTTGCTCTCTTGGATGATGAGGACTTCACGGAGCGAAGCATGTCCCTTGGCCGTCGATTGTTGTTGCAGCTTGCCTTGGCGACCGTGGCCTTGGCGGCGGTGGCCACGGTGGGATTCCTCGGCCTGGCGCAGCTCAACCAGAAGCTCACCGCGTCACTGGGCGAGTACGAGCAACTGCGATGGGCCTACGATGCGGGCCTGCGTTTGGCGCGGGTGCGGCAGGCGCTGGAATCGTCGCCATCCTCGCGTGAAGCCGAGCGATTGGAACTGGCGATGCTCAAGGGCACGCTGGAGGATGCCTTGGCAGGTCGGCCATCGCTACGTGGGCCGGGGCGGGTCGATCCTGACTTTGCCCAAGCCCTTTCGCAACGATTGACCGCGGCCTTGGCGGCCTTGAAAGGTGACTCATCACCCGTCGGGGCCACACGGGCGGCGCATGAACTCAACGTGGCCTTGAACCTCGTCTCGGGCGCTTCGGGCGATGCCCGGCGACGCATCGCGGCCCTTGAAGCCCAAGCTCAAACACAGCAACGCGACATCATGCTGGCCATCGCGGGCTTGTCGCTGGCGGCTCTCTTGGTCATGCTGGTCGCGGGCCTGCTTCATTACCGCGCCGTGATGGGGCCGCTCCATCGCTTGACGCGGGCCACGGATGATCTTGCGTCGGGGGAGTTGTCACGCCGGGTCGAAGTCACCGGCGATACCGAGTTGTCATCATTGGCCACGGTTTTCAACGACATGGCCCAACGTCTGCAAACCAGCCATGATGATCTCGAACAACGGGTGCGAACCCGCGGCCTGCAATTGGCGCGGGCCGAGCGATTGGCCTCCGTGGGCCTCTTGGCGGCGGGGGTGGCGCATGAGGTCAACAACCCCCTGGGCATCATCGCCGGCCAAGCCGAACTGGCCTTGCATCAACATCCACAAACCGACGTGGGCACGCCTGATGATCTGCGGCAACGCCTCGAAGCCATCCGCGATGAAGCCTTCCGATGCAAGGAGATCACGCAACGCCTGATGACCTTGGCGCGGCCCACGCCCGTCGCGTTCGCCACGCTTGATTTGGCGGGTTTCATCGACGAAGTGCTGCCGCTGATGCGATCCGAAGCCGGTCGGCGAGGGTGCGTGCTGGACTGTGATGCCATGCCACAATCAGCATTAACGGTGCGAGGTGACGCGGCCCAACTCAAGCAATTGCTCATTAACTTGTTGCTCAACGCCATTGCCGCCGTGGAGGAGAAGAAGGGCGTGGTGCGGGTGTCGCTTGACATTGAAAATGAAACCGCGATGTTGCGCGTTTGCGATGATGGCTTGGGCATGGACGCCGACACGTTGGCCAAGGTGTTTGATCCGTTTTTTACCACCCGTCGCGGTGTGCGGCAACCGGCTTCGGGCTTGGGTCTCTCCGTGAGTCTGGCGATTGTGCATGAGCATGGCGGGGAGATCGTGGCCGCCAGTGACGGGCCGGGCAGGGGCAGTTGTTTCACGGTGCGTTTGCCGTTGGCGAAGAATCAGGCCCAAGCGGGAGGCGTGTGACATGGACTTGCCGCGGGTGTTGATTGTCGAAGATGAGCCGCGCTATCGGGCGACCTTGGTGGAGATGGTGCGGGTGCTGGGTTTCGATCCGCAAGCGGTCGGCTCGGCGGAAAAGGCGTTGCGCCTGTTGGAGGAAGTGGATTGTCCGCTGGCGATTCTGGATTTGAATCTGCCGGGCATGGGGGGCTTGGCGCTCGTGGAAAAACTTCGCGCCCAGCGACCGGGGATGCGGGTCATCATCCTCACCGGCCACGGTGATTTGGAAACCGCCAAGCAGGCGATACGGTTGGACGTGGCGGACTT
>JBBRGB010000259.1:0-4350 GCA_038241095.1 Phycisphaerales bacterium | reverse complement strand
GGGCACGCTGGGCGTGAACGTCGATGCCGCGACGATCAACGCGGCCCTGGATGACGCCGGTGTCACCGTCACCGCCGCGGCCTTGAATCGCCTCACCGCCGGGGGCGACAGTGACGCCGATGGCGATCATCGTCACCGCGTGATGCGCCACGACTCACCGGGCCTGGCCACGTTCACGCTGCGCAACGACAGCGCCGATCCCGCGGCCGATGCGGCATTGGCGTTTCGCCTGACCAACCGACTCGATGAGGACCTGCTGCTGTCACCCGATGCCGACACCGGTTTTCTCACGCAGCGTTACGGTGAAGCTCGCTATCACTGCATTGGCGTGACGGCTGTGCAATGGCGGCACGAAGGTGCGTTGCTCGGAAGCGTCAACGACGCCCTGGCGGGCATGGTCACGACTGCCGGCGAGGTCGTGGTGGTGGTTCTGAGCGTTGGTGAAAACATGCAATCCAGCGTGGCTGGCGATGGGATTAGCGTCAGCGTGAATGTCAATGGTTCGCCGCTGACAGCCACACTCGCCGCGCTCACCAGCGCCGCTGGCGCGGGCTTCCGCTCCACCGCCCAAGGCCACGGCCAAGCGGCGACCATCGTCACCAGTGGCGCTCAACATGTCCAACGCGGCGACCTGTTGACTCTCGACCTGACCCGCAACGCCACCGGCACCATCAGCGTCGAAGCGACGCAAATCGCCATCGCCGTGATCGTCCGCGCCGCCGGGCCGGAATAATTCCTTTTCTCTCAAGCCCACGGATGATGCCGCCGCGGCGTCTTCCGTGGGATGAGCCACGGCAACCCTTGATCCAATCCCACAGAAGAGCCGCCCAAAGCGGCGACTCCTCTGTGGGCTTGAAATCAGAACTCACCACTTGTTTTCATTTCCGCTCTCCGCTCTCCCCTTTCCGCTTTTCCCCCAAAGGATTCCTCATGTCCATCCGTCTTGCCGACTCCACCGAAGTGCGCGACCTGGCGGGCCAACGTCACGCCAGCACTGGCATCGCGTTTCCACCCCAAGGCCTGCAACCTTATTACGACTGGCTGCTGCAAACGTTGTCGCTGCTGGCCGACGCTTCCTGCGGGCCACTGCGGGTGAGCCGTGACGATGGTTCGTCCACGGCCGTGCATCTTTCGCCGGGTCGATGCTCCATCAACGGCGTTGTCCTAGACGTGCCCGCCCAAAGCCTGGAACTCGCCGCGATGAACAACGACACCGCGCTGCTGTGGATCACGGATGACGAGGGCGACGCGACATTGGGCCACGCCTCGGCCAACAGTGGCGATTGGCCCGCCACGATGCACATCAAGCTCGCCGAGGTGACGCTCGCCGCCGGTCGCATCACGGCCATTCTCGATCGACGCTTTGAAACCATCCTCGCGGTTTAAGAAGGCGTGAGGCTTGAGGCTTGAGATTTCAACTCTTCATCCGCCTCAAGACTCAAGACTTTCCCACCTCTTTCGTGCCTTCGTGTTCAACCGAGAAAGGAATCACCCCATGCCCGCGCACTACAAACACATCGACTTTGAAATCCCCTGCTTTGGCGAGTTCGATGCGTCGCCGCAAATCCATCCCGGCCACGCCTCCGAACTCGCGGCCGATCAACCGCTGCTGTGGTTCCCCCTCGACGAAACCAGCGGCACCGCGACCAACAATCGTGGCTCGCTGGGCTTCGCCGCCAACGGCGTTTACCAAGGTGGCTTCACGCTCGGTCAGCCCGGCGCTATCGCCCGCGACGATGCCACCGCCGCACACTTCAACGCCTCGCCCGGCCCGCCGGCGTCACTGGCGCTGGCCACAGCCAACATCCCGGCCTTGAGCGCCATGACGCTCTCCTGCTGGCTCCGGCCCGACAACACGCAACTGCGCCTGCTCAATTACGTCTTTTGCGCCAGCGCCGGCGGCGTGGATCGCTGGGGCCTGTGGTGCGGCGGGAGCTATGCCACCGGCGGCGTCAACGGGCGTAATCTGGGCTTCTTGCTGGGCGGCGGGGCGAGCCATCAGTCCCCGGCCATGACCTTCCAAGACGCGACGGATCAGTACCAGTGGCGACATGTGGCCGTGAGTTTCCAAAGTGGCGTCACGCCCTGCACCCGCTTTTACAAGGACGGCCAACTCATCGCCTCGGCGGGCAACGCTTCGCAGCCACCACTGGCGGCGACGACGCACTTGCGCTTGGCGGCGCGGGGCGATGTGACGCACCTGGCCTACGCGGGCCGACTGGCGCACGTCGCTGTTTTTGATCGCGTCCTTTCCCCGCAACGCATCGCCACCCACTATCAACGAGGCATCGGCCAATGAGTACCACGCTTCTACAAACCTCCGTCGCGGCTTTTCCCGATCGGCCCGCGAATGTTCCCGCCGACCAACGTGCGGGCTTGCGCGTGACGCTTGACCTCGGTCAGGATGGTGCGTATCTCCAACACCTTTTGCCTCAACCCGCCACGTCCCTGCGAAGTCGCTTCATGCTGCGCCTCGGCGACAACACCGCGGGCAAGGTCGTCATCCTTCGCGGCTTGGATGGAGCGGGTGACGAAACTTTCCGCCTGGATTGCGATGCAGGCGAACACGCGCTCACGCTGCGAATCATCACCGGGCCGAGTGTCACCGCGAACCTGTCGACGGAATTGGACTGGCACTGCGTGGAGTTGCATCTCGATGCCGTGGCGCAGCGCCTCGCGTTGCGGATCAACGGCGTGAGAGTCGCCGAAGCGGCCACGGATTTGTCCACCCTTGCCACCCGCGCCCTCTGGCTTGGCGGGCTGTGCAAGGAGACGCAAGCCCAAGGCAAAATCGATCTCGACGAGTGGATCATCGTGACTGGTGATGGGGATGAAATTGAGCAACCCATCGGCCCGGTCGTCGTGCCGCCCGCTTCACCTTTCGCCGATGACCCGGCCCGCTGGCTGGTGATTTACAACCGCGATTGGCCGGAGTCCGTTGCCTTCTCCGAGGCGTATCGCCAAGCCCGTGGCGTGCCCTGCGCCAATCTTTGCGGCCTGTCGTTGCCCATGAGTGAAACCATCGGCACGACCGACTTCGCCGCGCTTCACGCCGCGATCAACACGTACCTTGTCGAAAATCATCTGGCGGACTGGATCACGGGCCTGCTGCTGGGATACGGGGTGCCGGGCTTGGTCGATGCCCCCGGCGGGCCGCAGCCCGTCGCCGCTTTGCTGCACATGGACGCACCCGGCGTGGGAGCGGTGTTCAATCCTTTGTTCGACACCACCGGCGAGAGTCAGCGACTCACGAGTGAATCTCTCCAAGGCTTGCGACTCACCGCCCGCATTGATGCCCCGGATCTGGCTTCCGCGATTGCGTTGATCCATCGCGCCGACGTGTTGCGTGAAGCACCACTCAACCCGTCCCCCAGCGCGGCGATTCACATCGGTGGCCCGCTTCCGCCGACCGCATTTACGCAAGCCCACGCCGACCTGCTGGCGTGGGGCGAAAGTCTTTCCCGCCAAGCAACGCGGCTACCTGTGAACATCTTGGACGCCACGACCGCCAGCATCACCGGCGACCTTTTTCTGTGGGCTTGGACATCCGCTTCAGGGATCGCGCCGGAAAACTTCTTCGCCTCAATGGGCGATGACCCGTGCGTCTTCGCCCTGCCGTTGTCGGCCACCGCGGCGACTGTCACATCATTGCGAGCCTGGCCGGATTCGAGAAATGATGACTGGGCCACCGCGTCGATCAATGCCGGCTACGCCGCGATCGGTGTCGCCAGTGGGCCGCTGGCACCCGTTCTTGTCCCTCATCCCGCGCCATTCTTCAACGCCCTGCGGCAAGGGTGGACGCTGGCCGAGGCCTGGCTGTTGTGCCAGCCCGTGCTGCGCGATCGGCTCTGCCTCATCGGCGATTCGCTGGCGACCGTTGCCCTGCCCCGCGCCGGGTGGAACCTGTACGGCCCGCTTGGCCGCGTGGAAGAATTCAACCCCGACAAGCCCGTCGCCATGTTGCCCGTTGCCGCCCGCGCCTTTGCCTTGCCGGCGGGTTCGCAACCCGGCCTGTGGATTCTTCAGAGCGTGGATGACCAAGGCTGCGCGGGAGCGGCGGTGAGTCTCCCTATTTAGCCCTCGGCAGCTCGGAGCCGGGGGCCAGTGGAGTGCTAGCCCTCACGACCTGCTGACGATTCATCCCACGCCCAACCATATTTCAGAAAGCACTCTTTCACACGCACAACGACATCACACCACCGCCGCAATTCGTCCGCCCGCCGTGGCCCCCGGCTCCGAGCCGCCGAGGGCTAAATAGGGAGACTCACCGCCGCTCCCGCGCAGCCTTGGTCATCCACGCTCTGAAGAATCCACAGGCCGGGTTGCGAACCCGCCGGCAAGGCAAAGGCG
>JBBRGB010000258.1:0-4351 GCA_038241095.1 Phycisphaerales bacterium | reverse complement strand
GCCAAGGTTCAAGGGTTCATCAAGGATGCTTGTGATCGCGGGGCCGTGGCGGTGATTGCCCAAGCGGGCGACCTGCCCAACGAGCCGTGCAACGGAGTCACATGGGTGGAAGCGACGCAAGGCCCGGTCGATCAACGACTGGCGGGGCAACTGGCGGAACGGTTTTTCGGCGACCCCAGCCGCAATCTCAAGCTCATCGGCATCACGGGCACCAACGGCAAAACGACCACGGCCTTCATCGTCCAGCACCTGCTGCGGGAGGCGGGCGTGGCCACGGGCATGATGGGCACGGTGTGGATCGACGATGGCCGGGCGCGTCGCCCCGCCGAGTTGACGACGCCGGGGGCGATCGATTTTTCCCGCCATCTGGCGGCGATGGTGAACAACGGTTGCCGGGCCGCGGTGGCGGAGGTTTCCAGCCACGCCCTGCACCAAGGCCGGGTCGCCGCCTTGTGCTTTGACGTGGGCGTCTTTACCAATCTCACGGGTGATCACTTGGACTATCACGGCACGATGGAGGATTACGCCGCGGCCAAGGCGATTCTCTTTTCGTCCCTGCCGGCCGAGGGCTTCGCGGTGGTCAACGCCGATGATCCTTGGACGCCGCGACTGCTTGAAGATTGCAAGGCCAAGGTGCTGGCGTGCTCGGTGGCGGGCGATTGCAAGAATGACTCCGCGCTTCTGCCGGGGGCCGCGCCTTGCATGGTGACCATTCTGAAGATGGCGGCGGATCATCTGCGTGGCGTGTTCGACGGGCCTTGGGGCAGCGTCGAGGTGAACTTGCCGCTGGTGGGGCGGCACAACGCGATCAACACCCTGCAAGCGGCGGTGGCGGGCAACGCGGTGACGGCCTTGGCGCGAACTTTGCGCACCAGCCTTGCTTCGTGTCCCGCGGTGCCGGGCCGGTTGGAAGCGGTACGGTTGGGTGAAGATTCATCCTTGAAACAGACCGGCGAATTGCCCACGGTGATCGTCGATTACGCCCACACGCATGACGCCTTGGAAAACGCTCTGCTGGCGTTGCGGCCGGTGACGCGCGGGCGGCTGATCGTCATGTTCGGAGCCGGCGGCGACCGCGACCGCACCAAGCGGCCCAAGATGGCGGCGGTGGCCTGCAAGCTGGCCGATCGCGTGATCGTCACCAGCGACAATCCGCGAAGCGAAGACCCTAAGGCGATCATTGAGGAGATTCTGGCGGGGGTGCCGGGGGGAACGCCAGAAGGCAAGGTGGGCGTCGAGGTGTTGCGCGAGGTGGCCATTGCGATGGCGGTCAGCGAAGCTCGGCGCGACGATGTGGTGCTGCTGGCGGGCAAGGGGCATGAGGATTATCAGATCATCGGCAACGTCAAACATGCGTTTGATGATCGGGTTCATGCGAAGGCGGCGCTGGGGAAATGGGTGGCAGAGCACTCCGCTGCGCTGCGTGGCTAAACATGCGCTACGGGACTACACGGGGCATGGAATAAACGTGATGTTCTGGACGGCTGACAATTTCGCGCGTGTGACGGAGGGACGGTGGTTGACCGCGCCATCCGCCGGGCAAGCGGCGTTGCGCCTTGACGGTCTTTGCACGGACACACGCACCCTCAAGACCGGGCAGGTTTTCCTGGCTTTGCGGGGTGAGAATCACGATGCCCACGATCTGCTGGCGCATGCCACCGACGCGGGGGCGGCGATGCTCATCGTCAGCGATGAAACCAAGGCCGCGACGGTTGCCGATTCGGGCGTGGCGACGCTGCTCGTTTCCGACACGCTCACCGCCTTGCAAACCCTGGCGGCCGCTTACCGCGATCACTTGCGTCAGCGCGGCGTCACCGTCATCGCCGTCGTGGGTTCCAACGGCAAGACCACCACCCGCCACCTCATCCACAGCGTGCTGGTCCCGGCCATGCCCGGCTCGCAATCGCCCAAAAGTTTCAACAACCACATCGGCGTGCCGCTGACCCTCTTGGCGGCAAAGGATGGCGAGGCTTCCGGGGGCGGGACGACTTCCGGGGGCGAAGCAACTTCCGGGGGAAACCGGTTTGTCGTCGTCGAAGTCGGCACCAATCACCCCGGCGAGATCGACGCCTTGGGCAACATCGTGCGCCCCGATGTTGTGGTGCTCACCAGCATCGGCCACGAACACATGGAGTTCTTCGGCTCACTCGCTGGCGTGGCCCAAGAGGAGGCGTCCATCCTGCGGCACCTTGCGCCCCAAGGCTTGGCCGTGCTGCCCGGCGATGCGGCGACCTTGCGCCACCTGGCCCCCGCGCTGGCGGCCCATCCCCTGCCCACCCAGCGGGTGATTCGCTTCGGTGAAGAACCAACATGCGAAGCGAGGCTGCTCAACGTCCAAGAGCAAGGCCCCTCGCTGCGCTTCACCGCCACCCTGCCGCGATTTAACGATGACGCCCGCACCCTCGAGCCGCGCGAGTTCACTCTGCCCATGCCCGGTCGGCACAACGCGGGCAACGCCCTGATGGCTTTGGTCGTGGGACGCTGGCTCGGCGTGAGTGATGCAACGATGAATGAGGCCTTGGCCCGTGCGACAGCCGTGCCCATGCGCATGCTCGTGCAAGACCTCCCCGCCGGGGTGACGCTGCTCAACGACGCTTACAACGCCAACCCCGATTCCGTCATTGCCGCGTTGCACACCCTGGCCGGTTGGCGCTCGCCTGCCTCGAAGCGTGAGGGCCACACGCCCGTCAACCGTCGCATCGCCATCTTGGGCGACATGCGTGAGCTTGGAGCGCAGGCACCCGATCTTCACCGACTCGTGGGCCGCGCGTTGGCGACGTTGCCGGCTTGCGAAGCCGAACCCAATGTGACACTGTCGGCGAGTGGAATTGACCTTGCCATCCTCATCGGCGAGTTGTCGCTCTACACCGCCGAGGCCCTGTTGCGGCACTGGCCACCGCAGCGGGTGCGAACCTTCGTTCGTTGGGACCAAACCCTTCCCGCCACCGTCGCGGGACTGATCCAACCCGGTGATGTGGTGCTGCTCAAGGCCTCCCGTGCCGTGGCCTTGGAACGCCTCATCCCCGCCATCGAATATCGTCTGAGCCTCACGCCTTGCGGCAACGCCAACAATTCCGCCAACGTCCAACCCCAACCCGTCACGCCTTAAACCTTCGCTCCCATGCTCTACGTCCTTGCCGAATATTTCCGCGAAACCTTGGCCAACCTCGGCCTCGACTGGCTGGTGCGACTGCTGACCATCTACGTCGAGTTCCGCGCCGTCACCTCCATCATCCTGGCCTTCACCCTTGTCGTCACCCTGGGCCCGCGGGTCATCCGCCTGCTCCTGCGCATGAAGATCGGCGACCACCCGGAGTTCTACAACCAGTCCTTGAACGAAATCATGCGGGGCAAAAAAAATACCCCCACCATGGGCGGCGTGCTCATCTGCGGAGCACTGTTCCTCTGCATCTTCATGCTGGCCGACATCGGCAATTTCTATGTGCAGATGAGCCTCCTGACTCTGGTCTGGCTGGCGGTGCTGGGCGGGTTTGACGATTGGTTGAAACTCACCAGCGCCCGCCGCAAGCCCGGCTCGCGCGAAGGCCTCTACTCCGGTGAAAAGCTCCTCTTCCAACTCGGCCTGGCGGTGCTGCTGGGCCTCTTCATCCACAGCCACGGCGCGCACAAACTCCAGCCCGACCCGCACCACTTCAACCAGATGTCCCACGCGCTAAACATCCCCTTCATGAAAACCTGGGTCAAGGACGCCGCCTTGGGCGCTTACGTCCCTTCCACCTACCTCATCGTGCTGACGCCTTGGATGTTCGTGATGCTCTCGGTGCTGGTCATCACCGGATCGAGCAATGCCGTCAACCTCACCGATGGCATGGATGGCCTGGCCAGCGGCATCATGTGCATCGTGGCCTTCGCCTTCATGATCCTGGCCCTGATCGCCGGCGATGAACTGCGGGCCAAGTTTCTTCTGGTGCCCTACATCCCCTTCAGTGATGAATTGGCGATTGTCGCCGGGGCCATGGTCGGGGCGTGTCTCGGCTTCCTCTGGTTTAACTGCCACCCCGCGCAAGTTTTCATGGGCGACACCGGCTCGCTGACCTTGGGTGGCCTGCTGGGCTACATCGCCGTGGTCATTCGCCAGGAGTTCCTTCTGGTCATCATCGGCG
The DNA here is from genome assembly GCA_038241095.1 of Phycisphaerales bacterium. Lineage (GTDB taxonomy): Bacteria > Planctomycetota > Phycisphaerae > Phycisphaerales > Phycisphaeraceae > JBBDMX01. The sequence continues at coordinate 227 of JBBRGB010000258.1, read as the reverse complement.
GGGTCTTTGTCTTCGAGGCCATCAGCGTCATGATGCAGGTTGGCGTCTTCAAAGCCACCAAAAACAAACCCGGCGGCGGTAAACGCCTCTTCAAATGCGCGCCGGTGCACCACCATTTCCACCTCCTGGGCTGGACGGAAAATCAGGTGGTGGTGCGCTTCTGGATCATCAGCATCATCCTGGCGGCAATCGCCTTGGCGACGATCAAGGTGCGCTGAGTGGGGCAT
>JBBRGB010000257.1:0-4443 GCA_038241095.1 Phycisphaerales bacterium | reverse complement strand
GGGGCGGCGGCAACTCGCCCGTCGCACCAGCGCATGCCGGGACTCAAGACTCGGCCGCAGATGGCTCCACCGCCGTTTGAGTTCACTCATGCATCACCTCCCGGCTTGGCGGCAAGGGATCGGTCCGAGTTGCGGTTGCTTTTCGCCCGCACCTCCGCCTGTGCTTCGCAAAAGCAGATTCCGAATACGCCAATGCAGCTTGAGAGATAAACCCACAGCAGGAACCCCGCGACGCCGCCCAAGGCGCCGTAGAGCACGTTGAAATTCGCGACGTGGACCGCGTAAAACAGGAAGAGCCATTGGCACGTCCAGATCAAGGCCGTTGCGCCCAGCGCTCCAATCCAGACCTCGGAGAACGTGGTGGGTCGGCTGGGGGCCAGTCGGTAAATGATGATGACCCCGCAGAACAGAACTAGCCAGGGCAGGAGATTGAACATGAAGACAAACGCCCAGTTTGGAACTTCGAGATAAGTGGCGAGCCATGGGCGGGTCAGCCGCGCGATGCCCGGCAACAGGATGCCCAGAAACGCAACACTCAGCGTGACACCGAGCAAGCCGAGGCTTTTCAAAGGCAATCGCCACCAGTTGTAAATGGGCGAATGCCAGATGCGGTTCGTTGTTCGAATCAGGGTGCGCAGGAATTTCAGTGCGCCCCACAGCAACAATGGAAATACCGCCAGGTTGATTTTTCCGCGCTTCTCCAGCACGTCGTGAATAGTCGCCATCGCACCGCGTTCCTGTTCGGCGGTCAGCGGAACATATCGTTCGATCCACTGAACGACCTTGCTCGTCGCGACCTCGCGCTCGACAAACAGCGACCCTGCACTCACCAGAATGAAGACCAGCGGAAGGAGTGACAGCAACAGGTAATAGGCAAAGGCGGCGGCGCGTTGGTCGCCATCCACTTTCACCCAACTGGCCCAAGCTTGTTTGATGGCTTGCCACCAGTTCAAATGCTTAGCATGACAATGGATCATCCCTCACCGCTTGTTGCGCCACTCATGTCTTCTCCATCGCGGCGGTATATTCACCGCGCCGCGCCGCTCGGTTGCACGTGGCGCGATGGCCCAACGCGTGCTGTGCCGCCAACACGTTTGCCTCCTTGCCCCGCCAGATTTCCAACGCCGGTTGCTGGATGGCGCGGGCAAACGAAAACGACAGGGCCCAAGGCCGTCGCGATTTGAATCTCACGTTCAGGGCGTTCAAACGGGCCGATGCCAACTCAGCGGATTGACCGCCCGACAGGAACGCAATCCCCGGAACGGCAGCGGGGACGGCCCGCAAGAGACACTCCTCCGTGGCGTCGGCCACCTCGTCCACCGTTTCTTGCTTGGGGCACGACAATCCGGGAAGCGCCATGTTGGGCTTCAAGATCATGCCCTCCAGCACCACCCGTTGAAAGCAAAGCTGGTCGAATACGGTTCGCAGGACTTCCTCCGTTACCTCTCCGCACCGCTTCAAGGTATGCGCGCCGTCCATGAGCACCTCCGGCTCAACGACCGGAACCAGTCCGGCTTCCTGACACAACGCAGCATAGCGGGCCAATGCGTGCGCGTTGGCTTCGATACAGCTCCGGCTGGGAATGCCATCGCCCACCCCAATCACCGCGCGCCATTTGGCAAACCGCGCGCCCATGTGAAGATAGTCCTTGAGGCGGTCGCGGAGTCCGTCCAGGCCCTCGGTAATCTTCTCTCCGGGATGACCGGCCATGTCCTTGGCGCCGGCGTCGACTTTGATGCCGGGAATGATCCCCGCATCGGTGATGGCCTTCACAAAGGGAGTGCCATCGCTCTTCTGCTGGCGGATCGTCTCGTCGTAGAGGATCGCGCCGCTGATGGACTCACCAAGACCGGGCGTGGTGATGATCAATTCGCGATACGCGCGTCGCGTTTCCTCGTTCTGGGGAATCCCCAACTTGGCAAAGCGCTTGTTACAAGTGGGAGTGCTTTCATCCATCGCCAGCAGACCCTTGTCGTCGGCGACTAGCGTCTTCGCGGTTTCTATAAGCTCTTGCGCATTCATCTTTGATGCCTCGCCAATTTTTTCAATTATCAATCGACCCAAGCGGAGGCGGGTCAATCCTGCCGCTCTTTTGATCGCGCAGTCGGCCTAGGTTGTGCTCAATCATTCTGGTCAACTTATCCGCCGCGCCATGGACGGCTTGCTCCATGTATTCTGCCTCATCTGTTACGGCGACGGGATGCATTCCCTCCAACCGCGCTTCCATGATGCAACGTTTGTCTCGGCCGCCTTTGTTGCTGTTCTCGTCGCTGAGATGGACTTCCACGCGGGTAATCTGTTGGGCGAATCGCTCCAACGCCCTTTCCACCACGGCCTGCGTCTGTTGAGTTAATTCATCCCCGCCGTCAATGTTGTTGTCCGTGTTAATCATGATTTTCATAGTTTTGTTCGGCCTTGTTAAAAGCGGCACGTCGCCGCCACTCCTGTCATCGTCGGCATCCGGTCGGCGGGGACCACCACCACGCGACCGCCGGTCTTGAGCACCAACTCACCGAGATCGTCCAGCAGATCATCCACCTCGGGATGGCGCAAGTCCCTGAACTCGACTTGTCCGGTCGAGCCGTCAATTCGTCCTGGAATCTGTCGATCCGCCTCGAGCAGCAGCGTTGCGATTCGTCCGGCCGCAGCGGCCTCCGCCACCTGCTTCACGTCTTCCTGGCCGAGCCCTTTAGATTTGGCCACCGCAAATTCGTCGGCCAGCGCCGCCAGTCTCGCTTGATACTGCGGTTGGAAAATGCTCCACGCGTGTTCACGGAACTCCGTCATCGACAGCGTGTCAGGATTTACGTTAATTCCATCATCCAACAGGAAGTGGTTCTGGCTATGCTTGCGGAAGTGACCTTGATGTTCGGGCAACGCCGCGAGAATCAACGGCAGCCCCGAGGGTTGCGAATGTGATTCGAGAATCGCGCGATCGATCCTGTGAAAGAACCGTTTCTCATCGATGTCCATTTCATCTTTCTTACCGCCATGCCCGTGCCGCATGGCCACGCTTGCGCCGCCGGTTCCTCCGTAGGAAGCGACGGTTTGATGGGGCTCGGTCAACTCCTCGCCCGCCGTTTCCGTGAGGGTGCGCGGCACTCCGGGCGCGAGAGCGATTTCATCGAGCGCGTCGCGATTGCCCTCGAACAATTTAATCTCGTGAAGATTGATCGCCAGTACTTGAAAGCGATCCGCCGATTGCAAGTAGCTCAACAGCGGTTTAATGTGAAAACTATCCGCGACCACGGCCAGTTCGGGCAGCGGGCGTTGCAATCCAAAAACCCGGAACAAGCCGCGCGCGCCGAACACGACCAATCCATCCGTGGCGTGATTCCAGAAATTATGATCGAGCGAAAGAACCTCGAACGGTTCCAGAAGCGGACGAATCTCATCCGTCGAATATTTTTCTTGCAACGACTGGTCAAGTTGCTTGACCAGATTGCGAAAGCGAATCGGATCTTGCTGATTGCCGGGATGATGCCGGTGCGTGGGCTGGTAAAGCGAGAGACACGGCGGCTGTTGGGCGGATGCCAGCTCAGCCCGTGATTCGATGGTGAACAGATTCTTTTTCTGTGTCATTTCCTGCCTCCTAGTTTGGTGAATCAACCGGACAAACAACTCACTAATCGCTCACTCCAAACGGCTTAACAGCCTCATTAAAAGGAAAGACCACGGGCCCGCAGCAACCGGTTGTCGCGGCCATTGTGGCACTCGGCAATCATTTCTGTTTTCCTTGATGTTCTTTGTGGGCAGCCGACCACTTTTCGTTGGCGGCCTGTTCATCGGCCCAATAACCGTGCCGACTGTAATGCCGGTGCAGTGCGGTTTCGTAGTCTCGATTGAGCGATTCCGGCGCGTATTCCGGGGACCGCTTAATGGTTTCACACGACAGACTGACGAAGACCTTGGACTCTTCCCAACTGATCCGATCAATCCATTTCGGCGAAACCAGGACGTGCCTTCCGGGCCACCAGTTTTTTGTGTCCACGAGCAGATACCGAATCGCCCACGTCTCGTCGTCGATGATGAAATCCTCGACGTGGCCGATCTCTCCATCCTGCGCCTGGATGTGATGGCCGGTCACATCGCCCGTACTGCGCAGATGGGGATCCCAAGCATCCTCACGGCGCTCGGCTTCTTTCCGTGCTTCCTGGTCGGAGCCGGGCATCCAAATATACGGACTTGTCCCCCACCCCCACATGTACGGGCCGCTCCAATAGATCGGCCAGCCGTAATGATCGTAATATCGCGTCTCGTACTGGCGGGAGACCGGTTCGTCGCTGGCCAGCGAGGGGCTTTCTTCGATCTGCTTCTTCGTCAAGTCCACCCGGAGGACTTGCTCCGCCTCATTGGCGGCATGTAGGACGTGTGGCGAAAGCAGGACTCGCCTGCCATCAAGCCAACCTCCCGTATTGGCGACGAGGTAGCGCACCGTCCAAT
>JBBRGB010000256.1:0-4500 GCA_038241095.1 Phycisphaerales bacterium | reverse complement strand
CGGCGTAAAGCAGTTCCAAGAGCGCCACATCGCGGAGGTACAACTGTGCGGCCGGGTCGGGCGCGGCCAACAACGCCTGAATCTGCTGACTGTTGAGCACGCCCGGCAGCGTCTGCCAGGCGTGGGGTTGACTGAGCAACTCGGCGGGGTTGGATTCCAGCAGGCCGCGGGCTTCGAGGAAGCGACCGAAAACACGGATGGTGGCGCAGTGGCGGGCGATGGAACTGACCGCCAGGCCGCGCTGATGCAAGTGACGCAGGTGTTCGGTGAGCGTCGCCAAGTCGAGGACTTGGAAGGAAGGTTGACGACGTTCCTCCATAAAACGCCACAAGTCGCGGAGATCGGTGGCGTAAGCGCGGAGGGTGGCCTCGGCGAAGCCGCATTCGATGCGGCAATAGGCGATGAACTCGCGGATGGGCCGCTCGTAAGGCGAGGTGGTGAGGGTGGGTGTGCTGACAACGGGCGTTGGTCGGCGCAGCGCGGGCGACAGCGGCGGGTCGTGGTGAACGCCCGTGGTCGGTGTTGAACCTGGCCGGGGCTGCGTCGTCGCCAAGCGCGAACGGGCGCGTAGCCGCGGGGGTTGTGCCGGGATGGATTCGGCGTTGCCAATCATGGCTCAAGCGCTTTTATCGGCTTTGGCCCGGTTTGGTGATGAGGAATCCGCCCGGCCATCAGACTTGGACGGACGGGCACCGGCGCGGGGGTCGGGGTGAGGAGGTGGTGCCACACTGCATCCCGCTTCGGGTGCTGTGTGCGGTAAACCAATGACGTTCCAACACACAGCACCCTACGGGATGCTGTGTGGCACCGGCGGGTTTGGGTTGACATCGAGACTACCTTCGCGGCGGGTGAAGACCGGAGACGTGGCTGACGTTGAAGCCCCACAAGGGGACGCTGCGGAGGAGCAACATGCCCAGCGGGATGGCGACCAGGGCGGTGTAGATGAGATCAAAGAATCGCCGCAGCAGTTCATCGGCGGGCTGGAAGTCGGGAATGGGCGAACCCATGAGCCAACCCACCCCAGGAAGCGGCATTGCTCGCAAGGTCAACAACCCCACGACCACCAACTGCGCCAGCAGCCCCACGACAAACACCACCCCGGCCAAGGTCACCGGCGAATCGCGGAAGACGATGGTGCGCAGTTGCAGGCAGGCGTACGCCCCGACGAGGTAGCCAATGACGCTCGGACCCAGGATGGCGACATCCGCGGCGGTTCCAGTCGCGGGCCAGAAGGGAGGCGAGAGGTCCACCAGCGCCCCCAAGATCAGGGCCGCCCACGCCAGGGGCAAGGGCGCGGCATAGAGGCCGATGAAGACCAGCAGAATCAAGAGCAGGTGCGGCGTGCTCAGCCCGATGCGCCAGGCCGAGGAAAGCCCGGCCTCCAAAGCCAGCAGCACGTAGGCGAAGATGACAAAGACGATCCAGCGCATGGGGACATTGTAAAGCGGGTGGGATTTGGTGAGTTTGTCGTGCGCGGCGGTTTGGTGGAGCCGACCATCTTGATTCTCAAGCCCACGGATCAAACCGCGGCTTTGAGCGGTTTGTTCCGTGGGATGGGGCCCCGGCGGTCGAGGGTCATCCCACAGAAGAGCCGCCGCGACGGCGTCTCATCTGTGGGCTTGATCGGCGGGGACCAGCACCAGTACGCGGCTTAACGTTGCGGGCGGGGCGATGGGCGTGACCGTCACCGTGCGGTACATCAGCGGGTCGCTTGAGAGCGGTTCCACAGCCGTGACCTTGCCCACCACAAAGCCCCGCGCTTCCTGCGGCCAAACGCTTTTGGTGTCCACCAGGTGCGCCAAGTAACCCTCGGCCACGGGCGTGTCAGCCTTGGCGATGGCGGTGAACTCCGTGCCCTTGCGGTCGGCCTGGATCGACAGAATCGCCTCACGGGCCAAGGCCACGGGCGTGCTGGGCAGGAAGCGAACCTCCAAGCGATTGCCCGGCGAGGTGACGAGTTCCACGGTGGCGGAAGTTGAGCCGACCTGCGTCACTCGGCCCACGAGGGTGAAACTCGAAGGATCGGTGACCACCAGACCAGGGCGGATGCCTTTGAGTGAACCGGCGGAAATGGTGAGCGTCTGTCGGGAACGGTTGCCAGCCCATGCGGTGACATCGGCTTGTTCCAAGCGGATGCCTTCGAGGCGCATCTGCCGACTGGCGACGCGGTAGAGGCCCAGCTCCGCCCGCGTTCGCCGCAGTTCCTCCGCCAGCCAGGCGTTGTAGCGCAAGAGGGCGTCGTAGTTTTGTTGCAGTTGACCGGCCGGGCCACGCTCGACGCCCAGCGGTTCGGGTCGGCGAAGTGAGCTGAAGACCGCGTGAACGGGCATGGCGACGAAGCTCACCATGTCGCCAAGTCGCGCCCGAGGCCAGGATGAAACCGCGCGGGCGGCGTCAGGCGGCAGCATGGCGCTGATGATCGCCAGCACGATCAGCAGGAACAAGGCGCGGCGTTGAGTGAGAAATCGCGGCATGACAGGGGGGCGGGGAGAAAGTCTTGAGTCTTGAGTTTTGAGTCAAGACATGGCTGGAGCAAATCACTGGCCTGTCCATGACACTCGCCGAATCATTGTCCGATCCCATCGGTGTTCATCTGTGGACATCCGTGTTGATCTGTGATTATTCTTGCCGACCATCCGCGTTCATCCGCGTTTATCTGCGTTCATCCGCGTTAAAAAAACACTGCGGATAAGCACCGCACAGATCAACCCGCGTCCAGATCGCTTTCCATCGTCTGCTTCCATTCCTCGAGGTTTTCGAGGTAGGTGGCGGTGCCGCGGGCCACGCAGGTCAGCGGGTCGTCGGCGATGCGGACTTCCAGGCCCGTGGCATTGGCCGTCACGCGGTCGATGCCACGCAGCAACGCTCCGCCCCCCGCCAGCCAGATGCCATTTTCCACCAAGTCGGCCGAAAGCTCCGGCTCGGCGCGCTCCAGGGTGCGGGTGACCGTCTCGATGATCGCCGAGAGCGGCTCAAGCAACACCTCGCGGATTTCCTCGCTGGAGATGATGGTTTTCCGCGGCAGGCCCGAGATCATGTCCCGGCCACGCACGTCCATCGTCAGTTCCTTTTCCAGCGGGGCGGCGGAACCGATTTCGATCTTGATGCGTTCGGCCGTCTGCTCGCCGATCATCAGGTTGTAGGCTTTCTTGAGGTAGTTGATGATGGCCTCGTCGAAGTCATCGCCCGCCACGCGGACACTTTCGCATTGCGCGATGTCCGCCAGGGACATGATGGCGACTTCGGTGGTGCCACCGCCGATGTCCACGATCATGCTGGCGGTGGGTTCGACGACGGGCAGGCCCGCGCCAATGGCCGCGGCCATCGGTTCCTCAACGAGGTACACCCGCCTCGCCCCGGCGCGTTCGGCGGAGTCCAGCACCGCCCGCTTTTCCACGGCCGTGATCCCGCTGGGCACCGCGATGACCACCCGCGGACGGATGAACGGGCGATTGCCCGCCACCTTGCGGATGAAGTACGAGAGCATGGCCTCGGTGATTTTGAAGTCGCTGATGACGCCGTCTTTGAGCGGGCGGATGGCGGTGATGCTGCCGGGCGTCTTGCCCAGCATTTCCTTGGCGACCCAACCCACGGCGTAACCCCCGGCCAGCTTCATCACCTGGTCGCTGCCTTTTTTGACGGCCACGACCGAAGGCTCGTTGAGCACGATGCCCTCGCCACGCACGCACACCAAGGTGTTGCACGTGCCCAGATCGATGCCCATATCGACGCTGAACCAGCTTAGAAGGTTGTCGAAGATCAAGATTTGTGACCTTAACCGTAAGAAAAGACCACCGCGTGGCGGACGCTTGCAAACCACAATCCTACCCTAAAGAATCGGCCCATGCTTTGACCGACCACCACAAATGGCCCACCCCCAACGCTTGCGGTTTAGCGCCTGCCCGCTCAACCTTGGAGAAAAAGGGGACCTCCACAATTTCTTGATCACCACAGTGACGTGAATGTCCAAGACATGGAAATTGTGGATGTCCCCTTTTTCAAAAGATTCGCCCGGCCCCACGGAAGATTCCGATAATGTATGACTCGATCCGCCCCGGTGGCGGTCGCGGTGTCATTCATGGAGATGCCCATGCCTCGCCTGGTTGGTCTTGTCGTGTCGCTTACGCTGGCGGTGACGTTGTCGCTGATGTCGGGGTGCAAGTCGGGCGGCAAGCCGGAGTATTCCCGCCCCTTGCCGCCGGGGTCGCCGGCCTTGCGCAAGATCACCAATCCCGCCGAGCTGCCCGACCTGCAACGCGCCTTTGCCCGCCGGGATCAGGGCCTGCTGACGGCCATGGACCGCAGCCTGCGCTGGTACGACATCGCTTCGACGCAACAGTTCTTCCCCGTGCAGGGCATCACCCACCAACAGTGCCGCGACAGCGTGATCGCGTTTCGTCAGGCCCTGGCCGACAGCGCCAACCCCTCGGAGTTCGAGCACCGCATCCTGACACAGTTTGATGTGTGGACCAGTGTGGGCTGGGACGGCGGCGGAACGGT
>JBBRGB010000255.1:0-4502 GCA_038241095.1 Phycisphaerales bacterium | reverse complement strand
CTCGTGTTCGTTGGCTTCCTGGGCAAAGGGGTTGACCTCCACATCCCAAGTCATCAGGTGATCTTCGTGCAGGGTGGGATGAACCGGACTGCCCGTCCGGGGTCGGAAGGTGTATTGAAAGCCGGTGTCATTGCGGTCGGGGGTGTCGAAATCCAAGCCCGGCAGCGTCGGGGGCGTGAAATCGTCCCCGGTGCCGAAGCCCAAAGCGGCGCGGAAGCCCGTCCACTTGGTGTCGAGGTTGTTCTTGACGGTGAATAGCACCCCGTACTCGCTGGAGCCGCCGGAGTTACCCACCCGTAGGGCGACATCGACGTAAGCGCCGTTGAAAGTGACCTGATTGATGTCCAGGAAGTTCCAACCCTCGCCCGCGTCGGGGTCTTGGTCTTGGTCGGTGTCGGGGGTGTCATCGTTGGTGGCGAAGGTGTAATTGGTGACGTATCCGCTGCGGGTGCCGTAGCCGCTGACACCTGCGATTTCGTCGATGACCCCCGCCCGTGAGGGTGTAATATCGCCACAAAGAAAGGCGCTTAAAGCTCCAGCCAAGAGAATGCCACGGTGGGAGGTGAGTTTGACCATACGATTCACCTTGACCACGGAATAGTCGAAATACATCCCCGGACTCAAGGCGATCCGCATGGCTCGCCACCCATTTGAATTATTATGAACAATATTCACTCAAAAATCCAGTGATGAATTGAAAAATTTCCATGCCAGTGCCGGATGACCTTCAACTAGAACCGAGGGGCGTAAGCCCGCGGAGGAAGGATCGCACGTCCGTGAACTTTCAACCACATGATCACGTCTCGTGGTTTTGATGACGTCGCGTGACCATTCCCCGCTTGCGCCGTATCATCATCGGCATGGAGCCTCGGCCCTTACAACCCGCTTCGCCTCGCGGCGATGGGCAGCTTGTCGCCGCTTATCAGCAGGGGGATGACGCGGCCTTTGTCGAGCTGCTGGAGCGGTATCGGCTGGAGCTGTTTCACTTTCTTGCTCGTTTTCTGAACAACCGGGCCGCGGCTGAGGATGTTTTTCAGGACACCTTCCTGCAAATCCACCTTTCCATCGACACCTTCGACACCACCCGGTCGTTCAAGCCTTGGCTGTTCACCATCGCCGCCAACAAGGCGCGGGATTATTTGCGTCGGGTGCGGAAACCGGCCGGGGCCTTGGCGTTGCCGTTGGAGCTCGAAAACGAAAAAGGGGGCGGGCTGATCGATTTGATGGACGCCAACCTGCCCTTGCCGGAGAACGTGGCCCATGACAATGAAACCGCCCAGCGGGTGCGGCAAGTGGTGGCCGGGCTGCCCGATCACTTGCGGGAAATCCTGCTTTTGGCCTATTTTGAGCAGATACCATACAAGGAGATCGCCGCCGAGTTGGGCATCCCCTTGGGCACGGTCAAAAGTCGGCTGCACGCGGCGGTGGGCAGTTTCGCCGCCACTTGGAAAGCGCGACATTCAGAGGAAAAACCATGAAAAAGAAACGCAACAAATCCAACCCCAACCTCGATGCGAGGCAAGAGGCTGCCGAGAGCCTGCTTGACGGATTGGAAGAACTCTACCTCAAGCGAGGCATGATTCTCAGTGAAAATCTGGAGATGCGACGTCGGCAGTTGGCGGATTTTTTCATGCAGCGCATCTGGGAGATGGATGAAGACGGCAAGAGGGAACTTGCCAAAAATGCTGAAAATGAATCGAACCCACAGAGCGGCAAGGGCGTATGAGGGGTGGAGCAATGGGTGGAGTCCATGATGAGCGATGATGACATGTCCTATCGGTTGGCGAACCTTGACCAACGTGACGCCGCGGCCGTGGATGCGGCCTTGGCCTTGATGCGTGGCGGCCACGCGGGGGCCGCTCCGGGATTCGTTCCGGGGGCCAACTTTGCCGCGACTTCCGATTCAACCGACGCCGCCCGTGTGGCGAGGGCCGTGGCCTTGCTGGAACTAATGCGTCAATGGCCCGCCGAGGAACCCGCCGCCGACTTGACCCAACGGGCCTTGTCGCGGATTCACGATGTGGAGCAGCGGCGACGGTTGGCGATGCAGATTGACCGTCTTTCCGGGCCTGCCGTGGCGTTTCGCTGGCGCGAGTTGATGGGTGTCGCGGCCGTGGTGCTCATCGGGTTGTCGGTGCTCTGGCCCGTGCTGGCGCAGACCCGCAGCGATGCCCGGCGAATCGTCTGCGAGACCCGCTTGAGTTCCGCCGGCCGTGCCTTGGCCAGTTACGCGGCGGAGAATGGCGGAGTCATGCCCCGACTGGCGACCGCCCCCAACGCCAACTGGGCCACCGTCGGACGCAACCCCGCCCCCGGCGTGGCCACAGCCGGCTTCGGCGGCGGATTCACCGCTCCCTCCCTCCAAGCCCAATCCAACCCCGCGAGTCTTTACCTTTTAGCGCGGGGAGGCCACATCGACCCCAACACCCTTGCCTGTCCGGACAACGCCTTCGCCCCTCGGCAAATGACCGCCACCATGCACGATTGGCGAAACGCCCGCGAAGTCTCCTACAGCTACCAAAATCAAAACACCCCCCAAGCCATCCCCTTGGATGCGACCGGCGGGGGCATTTCCGGGGGAGGAGCTGCGGTGCTGGCGGACAAGAACCCGATCTTCATGCCCGATCCCAACGACCCCAACCGCGTGATCGTTCAGCGGATGGTCAGCCCCACCAGTGCCACGCCCTTCCACCGCAGCGCCGGGCAGAACATCCTGACCACCGATGGCCACGTCACTTGGTCAACCCAACCCGTCATCGCCGGCGACAACATCTGGCTCATCGGCAAACAACGCGATTACAACCTCAACGAATCCCCCCCCGTCGGCGACGCCTTCCTCGTGCCGTGATACGCCATATCAGAGCCGAAGGGCGTAAGCCCTCGGTCGAAGGTGGACAGCGCTCAAAATCACACACGCGGGCACGTTCAACCGCAGGCTCACGCCTTGCGGCTCCGACAAGCATTTCCATGTCAAGCCGGTTCCTGCTGCGAAAGGCAGTGCAATGCTCCCAAGCCCACCACCAAAAACTCGGCGCGGATGGGAACCACCGTGTGCTTGGGCATGGCTGCGGCGATGATGTCCAAGGCCCGCTGATCGGTCTTTTGGGCGAAGACCGGCACAAACACCGCCTTGTTGGCGATGAGGAAGTTGGCGTAGCTGGCCGGCACGGGATTGACCCCTCCCGGACCGAAGCGGTCGGCGGGGAAGTTGTAGAGAATCGGCTCGGGCACCGGCAGGTCGATGATCTCCAACTGGCGTCCATCCTGATCACGGGCGGCGGTCAGAGCTTGACGATTGCGATCCAGCACCTCGAAATCGGGGTGGCCATGTTCGGCCCGAATCGCCAACACGGTGGTAGGGTTAACGAAGCGGGCGATGTCGTCGATGTGGCCATCGGTGTCATCCCCGATGATTCCCCCCGGCAGCCAAATGACGTGCCGCGTGCCCAGGGCTTGGTGCAACTCGGCGATGATCTGCTCCCGCGACAGATGCGGATTGCGATTGGGGTTGAGCAGGCATTGCTCGGTGGTCATGACCGTGCCCTGGCCATTGACTTCGATGGAGCCGCCTTCGAGGGTCATGTCGTGGAGCCAGAGGGGCAGGTTGAGTTGGCGGGCGATGTGTTGCGGGGCGGTGTCATCGAGATCACGGGTTTCGTACTTGCCGCCCCAGCCGTTGAAGTGGAAATCGTGCAATGCTTTTGTGCCAGCTGCGGAAGTGCCGTCGGCATCGTTGGCCTTGACGAAGATCGGCCCGTAGTCGCGGATCCAGGAATCGTTGGTGTCGATGCCCAGTTGCCGGGTGTCGGCCACTTCCACGAAAGGTCGCATGGCCTCAATCCACAAGTCCCACTGCTGCTGCGCCTCGGGCAAACAGTTGGGCCAGGTTTCATCGTTGTGGGGTCGGGTAACCCACACCCGCGCCAGCGTCGCCCATTCCGCGGGCATGTGAAAATCCCCCGCCTCCGCTTGGTCCAGATGCGTCAGTTCATCGAAAGCGTCAATGCGTGGGTGGGGCTTGGTGGATTTCATGGCACAACCTTAGGCCGCGCCGCCCGCTGCGATCTTGCGGCGACTGCGCAGGAGCTTGATGGCGATGACCATGCCGATGACGCCAAAGAGGATCACGGCTACGGAGAACTGGGCCCGCTCGGTCCATTGCCGCACGTTTTCAAGCTGCGCTCCGAAGAAGTAGGCCAAGAGGATCAGGGTTGGCACGCTGAGCAAGGCCGCGGCCCCGTCGAAGACGAGCATTTTCCAGAACGGGACACGGAACATGCCCGCCGAGAAATAGGCCGCGGCCCGCAGCCCGGGGAGGAAGCGCACGAGAAACAGCGTCTTGCCGCCGTGCTTGTGGAACGCGGCCTCGGCCTTGGCCAGCCGTTGGGGCTTCAGGAAGCTGCGGAACATCCAGATGTTGGGCAGGTGTGAGCCGTACCGCCGCCCCAGCCAATAGAGCGTGCAGTCGGCCCCCATCAAGGCGAAGAACGCCAAAGGCAGCA
>JBBRGB010000254.1:0-4544 GCA_038241095.1 Phycisphaerales bacterium | reverse complement strand
GCGATGAAGCTGATGGTGGAGTTGGACATTGCTTGTTTGCTGGTGACCGAGGGTGAACAGTTGGTGGGTATTTTTAGTGAGCGCGACGTGTTGACGAAGTGCGCCGAGCGCTTCGAGCAGATCAAGGATCACCCCATCAGCCTAGTGATGACGCATGAGCCGATGATTATTTACGACACCGAGTCGGCCGCCAAGGCGATCAACCTCATGGCCATCGCCGGCTTCCGCCACGTGCCGATTCTGGACGTGGACGACAAGGTCGCGGGCATCGTGGGGCCAAGGCGGGTGATCAATTATCTGCGCAAGTTCATCGCCTTGGAGTAGGGTGGATGAAGGGGTGACAAGGTGAGTGGGTGACAAGGTGAAGATGGTGAGGTGTCAGTTTTCCTGACTCCGAAGCATCGCATCAACACACCCGAAAGCCCAGCCGCTCCGCGGCTGGGAGTCCGCTGGAAGTGAAAATGCAAGTGGAAAGTTGGCGAACCCCCGTTATTTCTGCGCCGCGTGTTCTGGCAGACTCAACAGCGCCTTGGCGCGGTTAATGACGCGCTGACGCTTGGCAACTTCCTCATCCCCCGTCACCACACTCGCTTCGGCTTCCTTCATCGCCGCGGTCACTTCCTGCCGATTGACCTCCTCCGGCGTCACGGCCTCACCCGTCACCAGCGACAGCTTGTTGTCCTTGACTTGGGCGAACCCACCAGCGATGAAAAACCAAGTGGCCCCGCCTTCCACCAGATCGATCCGCAACAGGCCATCGCCCAGCTTCGCCAAAAGCGGCGCGCGCAAGGGCGCGATGCCCAACTGCCCGTCCCAAGCGGGAATGCTGGCATAGGTGGCGTCGGCGTCGAGCACCTGACTCTGCGGGGTCACCAGACTGACACGAAAAACATCGGCGGTCGCGGGCATCAATCAACTCCATTGCTAAAGCGAAGGGTATTGTATGAGTTCGCGTCAATGCCGGAAATGCCGCCGGCCCGTCAAGAGCAGCGTCACCCCCGCATCCGTACACGCCTTGATGGTTTCATCATCGCGCTTCGACCCTCCGGGCTGCACAATGGCTTTGACCCCCGCGGCGATGAGAACATCCGGCCCGTCACGGAAAGGGAAAAAGGCGTCTGACGCCGCGGCCGCGCCTTGGCCGCGATTCACCCCGCCCACATTGGCTTTCTGCACCGCGATCTTGCAGCTTTCCACACGATCCATCTGACCCGCCCCGGCCCCAACCAAGGCCCCATCCTTGGCAATCGTGATGGCGTTGGACTTCACATGCTTTACCGTGATCCAAGCGACGCCCAGATCTTCGAGCATGGCCGCGGAAGGCGTCGGCCCGGCGACGTGCCGCCACGCTTTGGGCGACATGTCCGCCAGATCGCGTTGTTGCACCAATGCCCCGCCGGGAATCCACTTGATGTCCTGCTGCCGCGTGTCCCGCTGCGTCGGAGAAGGCAGTGAACCAACCGCCAGAAGGCGGACGTTCTGCCAGCGGGTGCGAAGCATTTCCAAAGCCTCGTCATCGTAGTCCGGGGCGAGGATGACTTCGAGGAACTTTTGGCCGGCGGTGATGGCGGTGGCGGTGGCGACATCGACCTTGCGGTTGAGCGCCACGATGCCACCGAATGCCGCCAGCGGGTCGCCGGCGTAGGCTTTCTCAAACGCCTCGTTCAACGAGCCGCCCACGGCGCAGCCGCAGGGATTGGTGTGCTTGATGACGGCGGCGGCGGGAGGGACGAACTCCTTGATGAGTTCCAAGGCCGCGGCCGCGTCATAAAGGTTGTTGAACGAAAGCTGCTTGCCGTGAAGTTGCCGGGCATCGATCACGCTCCCCTCGGCACCCGGGGGCGGGGGCGTCAGGCTGTAAGTCGCGGCGGACTGATGCGGATTTTCCCCGTAACGCAGTTCCGCTTTGCGTAGGAGACGCATTGAAACCATCTCGGGAAACGCCGTGGCCCCGACGCCACTGGCAAAGCGTGTGCCCAGCCATGCGGCGATTGTGCTGTCGTAAGCGGCGGTGCGTGCAAAGGCCGCGGCACACAGTTTCTGCCGCAGTGCCAGCGAAGTCGCGCCATTGCGGGCGTCGAGTTCTTGCGAAACGCGGTCGTACTGGGCGGGGTCGGTCACCACGGTGACATAGCGGTGGTTCTTGGCGGCGCTGCGCACCATGCTGGGGCCGCCGATGTCGATCTGTTCGATGGCCTCGTCATCGTGGACGCCGGGCTTGGCGATGGTCTTTTCAAAGGGGTAGAGGTTGACACAGACCAAATCGATGGGTTCGATGCCGTGGTCGGTCAGGGCTTGTGCGTGGGACGGTTCGTCGCGCAGCGCCAGCAGCCCGCCGTGGATTTTGGGATGCAGGGTTTTGACTCGGCCGTCCATCATTTCGGGCATGCCGGTGACTTGGTCGATTGGCGTGACCTCGATGCTGGCCTCTTGCAGGGCGCGGGCGGTGCCGCCGGTGGAAATGATGGCCACCCCTCTGGCCGCAAGCTTGCGGGCGAAGGGGATCAGGTCGGTTTTGTCGCTGACGGAAATCAGCGCCCGTTTGATGGTGATCAGATCAGTCATGGCATCGGTGCGCGGCCAAAGCGCCAAAGGTTTGAAAAAGCGAGGGATTGAGGGGCGGGGATACGGTGGATGCCTCGATCACTTCAGCGGATCGAGCCGCAGGATTTGCCCGCGGGGTGACACGACGATTAGGCTCTCGCCGGTGGTCAAAAGGTTCGCAATGGGCTTGGTGGCGAATTCCTTGAGCACCTTGCCGTTCTGGGGGTCGATGCTCATGAGGCGGTTGCCCCCCGCAGCGGTGAGGGTAGCGCCGGTTCGCACCACGTCGCGGATGCCGGGCTGCTCAAGGGTCCACATTTCCTTGCCGTCCACGGCATTGATGGCGACCCATGTTTTGCGTCCCTGCACGGGTTGCAGGAGCAGCGTGCCCAAGGCGATGGGGCCTTGGGTGAGGCCCAACGGATTGCGGTAGATGAAGCGGTCGCGGCCCGAGGAGCGGGAGAGGCTGTAGAGCTTGTTGTCGATGGTGGGCACGAAGACCGCCGTGGCGGTGACGGCGGGCTGGCCCGTCAGGCCGTCGGCCGGTTGGCGACGCCAAAGCAACTCGCCTTGGTCGGCGTCGAGCATGGCCATCACGCCGCTCTGATCGGCCACGAAAACTGTGTTGGCATATAGCGCCGGCTTCATGGGAATGGCGTTGACCAAGTCATAGCGCCAACGCACTTGGCCCGACTCGGCGACCTGCGAAAAGACCCGGCCGCGCACGCCGCCGAAGATCAGCGTGTCCTTGTAAACCACCGCGCCGCTGGTCACGGGCTGCTCCAGTGGAACGTAGGCAATCAGGTCGCCGGTATTCTTTTCCACGCGGTAAACCGAGTGTTCGGAATTGATGACGATCTCATCGCCCAGCAGTGCCGCGCCGATGAGGTGGTCGCGTCCGGGGCCGATGAGCTTGCGCCACTGGATGTTGCCGGTGGCCACATCAATGGCGGTGACGAAGTTGCTGGGCGACTCGATGAGAATGAGTTGGTCGCCCAAAAGCTCGACAGTGGCGAGCTTGGCGCTCGACGGCACGGCCAAGTCGCGCACCCACAGGGGCGAGTAGCCAAAGGCGTAAGCGTCCAGTGGTTGAATCAGGTGGTCGCCGGCCTTCTTGTCGCCGCCGTTGCCGACGCAACCAGTCAGGGCCACCAGGGTCAGAAGCAGCAGGCTCCATACAGCATGTTTGGTCATCGCGGATACTCCGTAACGCCGGTGAGGCGGGGGTTTGGTGTTTTGACAGTGTAGAGTTTAATCGCCGTGGACGCGGAGGCAAACTCGGGGTTGCCGTTTCGTGGAGAAATATGGGGGTAGGTTCAAGCGGAGTTCCCACCCCCCGGAGGGGGCGGGCTTTCAGGTGGCTTTGGAGGGACGGATTGACAAATAATGCTCTTGCAAGGGGAACTGTAAACTGTGGGGGTGAGTTCCATCGCTTCATGCTCATTCTTTCGTAGCCTCCGGGTTCTGACGGTGGTGATGTTTTTTTGTTTGGGTGTGAATGCCGCTTGGGCGCAGATGGACGCGGTGACGGTGGCCGTTGAACCGCAGGACATCGGGCTGGGTGGCGCGTTTCGGGCAGGTTCCTGGACGCCGATGCGGGTGACGCTGGACAACCGTTCGAGCAAGCCGGCGCGGCGGGTGATGGTCGAATGGTCGCTGCCCGATGTCGATGGCGATGTCGTGCAGGCCCGGCGAATCGCCATTCTGCGGCCACAGGAACGACAAGCCTTGTGGCTTTACGGTGTGCCTCGGCTCACGACTCGGCCCAACAACGAGTGGCGGCTGCGGGTCATCGACGTGGACGCCGACGCCACCCCGCAAAGCGAAACCGGCCAACTGCGCGACAGCGCCCGCGTCTTGGTGCCAGAGTTTGTTCCCTTGGAAGAGCGCGTCGTCGGCGTCATCGGTTCAGGCAATTTGGCCTTGGACGCTTACAGCGAGGCTTGGACGGTGCAGGAGCCGACGCGGGTGGTGCGAGGTCTGGAACCCGCGAACTTGCC
>JBBRGB010000253.1:0-4552 GCA_038241095.1 Phycisphaerales bacterium | reverse complement strand
CTCTTCAAATGCGCGCCGGTGCACCACCATTTCCACCTCCTGGGCTGGACGGAAAATCAGGTGGTGGTGCGCTTCTGGATCATCAGCATCATCCTGGCGGCAATCGCCTTGGCGACGATCAAGGTGCGCTGAGTGGGGCATTGATCGTGGGGTTATTGCGGAGAAAAAGGGGACATCCACAATTTCCTTGGCACTGAGAAGACTCGAACGACAATGAAGTGGAAATTGTGGATGTCCCCTTTTTCGGATCCCCACCCCGAAAAATGGGCAGACCCTTGAGTGGTGCCAAGCGGACATGCGCATCTACTTACCGACGATGCGGGTAACATGGTCAGCGCGTCAAACATGCCCGCATGACACCTCGTGGAGATTGTTCCGTGGCCAAACGCAAAGCTCTCGTCAAGAAGAAGCCCGCCACGAAGCAAGCGCCTGTCATTAAGAAAGCGCCCGTCACCACGAAAGCGCCTGTCGCGTCAACCCCGCCAGTTGCGCCCGTGAAGGTGCCCCCGACGTTCCCACCTCTTGACCACCAAACCCATCGCGTGGAGATCACGCTCGACACGCCGGCCACGGCCCATCTGCACAGCGAGTGGTTGCTGACCAACGGCAGCGGGGCGTATTCCCTGGGCACCCTTCCGGCCGTCAACACTCGGCGCTATCATGGCCTGCTGGTGGCCGCGACGCGACCGCCCGTGGGCCGCATCGTGGCGCTGAATCAGATGCTCGAAACCCTCACCCTGCATCACGGCCCCAAGGCCGGCGGCGGGTACTCGCCCAATGAAGCGGCCCAGACCCTCGACCTCACTTCCCTGATGTTCCAAGGCGACCACGGCCCCGTCCTGCACCCCCGTGGCCACGAACTATTGCAGCGTTTTGAGAAGGGCCTCACCGCCCGCTGGACTTACGCCTGGGGGCCGGTGCGGGTGACGCGGGAGTTGTTTCTGCATTGGAAGGAACAGGCCGCAACGTTGCAATACCGCGTCACGCTGCCGCCGGAACACGGCCACAGCGCCACGCTGCGGCTCTCGCCCATGCTCACCCTGCGTGACTTCCACGGCATGGTGAAAAACAACAGCGGCGCGCCCTTGCGCGTCGAGCAGCACGAAGGGCACGTCATCGTGCGCCGCGGTGAGTTGGCGGTGACGCTGGCCTGTCCGCAAGGGTTGTGGAAGGTGGCGGATCACGCTTGGTGGTACAACGCCTTTTATGCCGTCGATGCCGAGCGGGGTCAGGAAGCCTGCGAGGATTACTTCGTGCCCGGCGGCTTTGAGGTGACGGTGCCAAGCGGCGGGGATGAACAGGTCGTTTCCTTCTCGGTGGCCTTGGGCGACAGTCCCGCCGATGACGAAGGCTGGCCCACCGATGACCGTGAGCGGCACTTGGCGCAAGTCGCCCTGCCCGCCTCCGTGCCATCCATCGAGGACAAACGTTCACACACCGACCCGGCCGTGTGGCGGGCCTTGACCATTGCCGCCGATGACTTCGTGGTTGATCGCACCATTCATCACCGCGAGTTGCGCACCATCCTGGCGGGGTACCCGTGGTTTGCCGATTGGGGCCGGGACACTTTCATCGCCTTGCCGGGGTTGCTGCTTTGCACCGGTCGCTTCGCCGATGCCCGCGACACGCTGCGGCTCTACGCCGAGTCCATCCGCGACGGCCTGGTGCCCAACCGCTTTGATGATTACGACGAGCGGGCCGCCCACTACAACACCGTGGACGCCAGCTTGTGGTTCATCCGCGCCGCCTTGGAATATGTGCGACAGAGCGAGGACACCGCCTGCTTTGAGGACTGGCTGGGCGAGGCCTGCATGAAGATCATGTCGGCTTACATCAAGGGCACGGGCGGGGGCATCCGCATGGCCGGCGACGGGTTGATCACGGCGGGAGACTGGACGACGCAACTGACCTGGATGGATGCCGCAGCCAACGGCGTGGTCTTCACCCCGCGACCGGGCAAGGCCGTGGAGATCAACGCCCTGTGGTATGCCGCCTTGGTGGGGCTGGCGGAGCAAATCCGCGATTGCCCGGCCTTGGATCAAAGCGTGGCCGACCATTACGACCGCCTGGCGGATCGCGTGCGGCGCTCGTATGCCAAGGTCTTTTGGGACGAGGCGAACAACCACTGCGTTGATAGCGTCTGGAGCCAAGGCAATGGCGCGACGGGAAGCGACAAGGATCCCGGCACTCAAGCCCCGTCCGCGGCCCAAGTCGATGCGACCCTGCGGCCCAACCAGATTTTCGCCGCCAGTTTGCCGGTGTCACCGCTGCCCCGCACCAAGCAGGTGCAGATCATCGCCGCGGTCAAGCAACACCTCCTGACGCCGTTTGGTCTGCGCACCTTGCCGCCCGGCGACTGGCGTTACCACCCGCATTACCACGGCCCGGCCTTCCAGAGGGACGAGGCGTATCACCAGGGGACGGTTTGGCCGTGGTTGATCGGTCCGTATGCCGAGGCAGTTTTGCGTTGCGGCGACTTCTCGGCCGAGGCCCGCCGCGAGGCCCGCGCCGCGATTCAACCGTTGCTCGATGACCTGATGGGGCCTGGCCTGGGGCAACTTCACGAGATTCACGAAGCTGATTGGCCGCATCGGGCCGTGGGCACGCCGGCGCAGGCTTGGAGTGTCGCCGAGGTCGTTCGCGTGCTGACGCTTATCGAGTCGTGAGGGGGATGTTTTTCGCTACGCGCTAAACCGCAAGCGTGCCCTTGGGCGTCAATCTTTATAATGCGCGGCTTGCGTTCTTGTGCCGTAATCCCGCCTCCCCACGGAGCAGTTGTCCAATGGCGACTTCGTATCCCCGCATCGGCCACTTCAAAACCCAACCCGACTTCGCGGCCCATCTGCGCGGCCTCAATCTCGATCTGCCACTGGACACGGGCATCCTTGGCAAAGCGAAGGGTTCGCCCATGTGCCAACCGCTGACCGTGGGCAAGGGCCAGGCGGCATTCACCGTGGGCAACCGCTGGTGCATTCACCCGATGGAAGGCTGGGACACCACCACCGACGGTCAGCCCACGGAGTTCACCACCCGTCGCTGGCGGAACTTTGGCCTCAGTGGCGCCAAGCTCATCTGGGGTGGCGAGGCCTTCGCCGTGCAGCGCGATGGCCGGGCCAATCCCAACCAGCTTTACTACCGCCCGGAAAATGTCGAGCCGATGCGGCAACTGTTAAACACCCTGCTCGACGCCCACCGAAAGCGTTTCGGTGCCAAGGCCTGCGATGACCTGCTCGTCGGTTTGCAACTGACGCACTCCGGGCGATTCTGTCGACCCAACGACAAGAAAAAGCTTGAGCCGCGCATCGCCTATCACCACCCGTTGCTAGATCCGCGCTTCCACATCGCCCCCGATGACGACAAACCGATTTTGAGTGACGATGAAATCAAGCGGCTCATCGAAAGTTACATCACCGCGGCCCGCATGGCGTGGGAGATCGGTTTCAAGTTCGTCGATGTGAAGCACTGCCACGGCTACCTGGGCCACGAGTTTCTCTCGGCTTTCGATCGGCCTGGGCCGTATGGCGGCGACCTGATGGGCCGCAGCCGGTTCATGCGCGAGATCATCCAAGGCATCCGCGCCGCATGCCCGAAGCTGCTCATCGGTGTGCGGCTGTCGATCTTCGACCGTCCACCGTACCACCCCGACCCGACGCAAAGCAGCGGTGGCAAACTCGGCCCTGGTCTGCCCGACGCTTATGACCCCAGGACGATGGGGCCGTACCCGGGCTTTGGCTGCAACCGTGACAACCCGCTGGAAATCGACCTGACCGAGCCGATCGCGCTGTTGAAAATGATGCGTGATGAAATGGGCGTGGACATGGTCAACATCTCGGCGGGGAGTCCGTATTACAACCCGCACATTCAGCGGCCGGCCTACTTTCCACCCAGCGACGGCTACCAGCCCCCGGAGGACCCGACGGTCGGTTGCGTGCGGCAAATCGAGGTGGTGCGCGATGTGAAGCGCCAAGTGACGGGCCTGCCGATGGTGGGCACGGCCTACACCTATTTTCAAGAGTGGCTGCCCCACATCGCCCAGGCCGTGGTGCGGGAGGGATGGGTCGATTCCGTGGGGCTTGGCCGCATGGTGCTGGCCTATCCCGACATGCCCGCCGATTGCGATGAGTTTGGCGAACTGCGGCAAGCGAAGTTGATCTGTCGCACGTTTAGCGACTGCACCACCGCCCCGCGCAACGGCCTGATCTCCGGCTGCTACCCCTTGGACGACTACTTCAAGAGCCTGCCTGAAAACGAGGAATTGAAGCAAGCCAAGAAAGCCCTGCGCGAGCGGTTGAAGGTGTTGCAGTCCTGATGGAGCAACGAAAAGCAGTCAACCACCAAGGGCACCAAGATCACCAAGGGACGCATGGCTGACGAAATCACGTTTTACCTTGGTGGCCTTGGTGCCTTGGTGGTGATTCAGTAATTTCTGGTGTCACCGTCGCTTTGGTATCCTTCGTGACTTCGTGACTTCGTGTTCATCATCCAATCCCCAACGCAACCAATATGATCAAACTTCCCGCCCGCCACGTTCACTTGGACTTCCACACCTCCG
>JBBRGB010000252.1:0-4565 GCA_038241095.1 Phycisphaerales bacterium | reverse complement strand
AGCCACGGAGTGGCTGGGCTTTCGGGGGTGGGGGGGGTGGGGGTTTCCAAACGTGGCGCTTGGTTGATTGAACATTACCCGGCGTGTTTTGGGGCGCTGCTTGTGCCTTGCGATGCGCCGATGCAACCGCCCGCTGTCTCGGCGTGGGGTGCCAATATGTTGTTGCGACTCGACTGCATCCCAAGCGAAGGTTTCGATCCAGCGCGGGGGATGACAGCCGGTCAACGCATCGCGGGGGAAGACGTGGCGATGGTGGCGGCGGTGTTGGAGCATGGCGAAGGTTGGCTGATTCCCGGTGCCACGGTGGGCCACTACCTGCCCGTCCAACGCACCGGTAGCCGCTGGTTTGTCCACTGGCAACGCGGTCTGGGCGTCAGTTGGCGCTTGCACCGCGACCCGCCCCAACCCGGGCGCTTGGGTGTGGCCTGGTGGGCCTGGGGAGAGTTGCTTCGCCGGACGTGCAAGGTCGTGACCGCTTGGCGGCCGTGGCCCACGGTGAAGTATTACGACCGCCTGCGCGATGTGGCGCAATGGTGGGGATACCTGCGGGGATAGGCTTGAGGGGGGAGAGTTAAGAATTAAGAGTTGAGAGTTGAGAGTTAAGAATTAAGAAAAGTGCAAAGAATGGATTCTGTATTAGTCGCAACGTCCTCGTTGCGGGTGAGGGCAGGGCTCGTATTTCATAAGACGCGCAACGAGGACGTTGCGGCTAAAAAGATCAGGACGCAAGACTCAAGACTTCTTCCTCAAGACTTCCTTGCCCCGGCCCGCAAAGGTGACTAAGGTATTCGCAAGCACGTCTCTGGCGGAAAGCAGCCCGTGACGCATTGGAAAACAGTGACAGACCGGCCGCTTTAACGAGCGATTCCGGGGCAAGGAGTATTGACTTATGGAATTCATCACCGCCGCCGAAAAGACGCAATTGGCCGCCAAGGTCGAGGAACTCAAGGCCAAGCGTTCGGAGTTGAGCACCCGCATCGCCGAGGCCCGCGCTTTGGGCGATCTGAAGGAAAACGCCGAGTACCATGCCGCCCGCGAGGATCAGGGCATGAACGAGGCCGAGATTCGCCGACTTGACGAGCGCTTGAAGAGCGCCAGCGTCGCCGATGAGGCCAACATCCCCGCCGATGTGGTTTTTCTGGGTTCGATCGTCAAGCTCAAGGACTTGGGCGACGAGAGCGAAGACCTCTACAAGCTCGTAGGCGAGGCCACCGGGCGGTTTGATGGCGATGAGATCGAAGTCACGGCCGGCAGCCCGATGGGCGAGGCCCTGATGAAGTCACGGGTTGGCGAGTCGATCAAGGTCGATCTGCCCCGCGGCACCAAGCGCTTCGAGGTGCTGGAAATCCTCTGATTGCCGCTCGTCACCGTCGCGCGTCCGCGCTGCGCTGGAATGGCGACCACTCCTCGCTCAAGGGGATTGATCGCCCCGCTTTTCCTTGAGTTGCCCGCGGGCTACCTCGGCCAGCTTTTCGTAACGCTGGTGGATGCGCTCGAGTTGTTTGTCATCGAGTTCCTCCAAATCCAACAACGCATTCTGCGCTTTGTCCATGACGCAAATCAGCTCATCGAGCTTGATTTGCATGGCCGAGGTGTCGCGGTTCTGCGTGTTCTGAATCAAGAAGACCATCAGAAAAGTGATGCTCGTGGTGCTGGTGTTGATGACCAGTTGCCAAGTGTCGCTGAAGCCGAACATGGGGCCGGCGATGGCCCAGAGCACAATGGTCAGCATCGCCAGGGAGAAGGTCATCGGATGCCCTGCGGCGCGGGCGATGACCTTGGCGAAACGGGTGAAAAACGACGTGGACTTGCTTTGGCTCATGGTGTGACCTCGTTGATGGTTAAACAAAGCGGGGGATTCTAGAAACGCGCCGTCGCGGTTTCCCGGCAAGCTTCAAAGCGCGGGCGTGTTAAACTCACGCTCTTGCTTGGAGATGCCCGCCATGCGAATCGAATTGCCCGATGCGACCGTCCGTGAATATGAAGGCTCCGTGACCCCGGCGAAAGTGGCTGGCGACATTGGCGCGGGGTTGGCCAAGGCGGCCATCGGTGCCAAGGTCGATGGCACGCTGTGGGATGTCAACCGCCCCATCGATCACGACGCCAAGCTCGAGATCGTCACCCGGCCACGGTTGGACAAGACCAACCGCACCAAAGGGCCGCACAACCCCGACGCCCTCTACATGCTGCGGCACTCCACGGCCCACGTCATGGCCGAGGCGATTCAACGGCTTTGGCCCGAAGCGCTCCTGGCCTACGGCCCGCCGCTGGACAACGGCTTCTACTACGACATCCAACTCGACAGGCCCATCAGCAGCGAGGACTTCCCCCGCATCGAAGCGGAGATGAAAACCATCATCGCCGAGAACCGGCCGTTTACACGCTATGAACTGGCGGTGGAGCCGGGCATGGCCAAGCTGCACGCCGAGGGCAACAAGTACAAACTGGACAACGCCCAGCGCGCCATTGACGGCGGCGCGGCATGTCTGTCGTGGTACGTGACGGGCCAGGAAAAGGCTAACTGGGAAGACCTCTGCATGGGGCCGCACGTGCCTTGGACGGAGGTCATCGGCGCTTTCAAAATCACCAGCATCGCCTCCTCGCACTGGCATGGCGATGTCAACAGCGACCGCTTCCAGCGCGTGTACGGCACGGCCTTTTTCACGCAGGAAGACTTGGACGCCCACCTGTCGCAGCTCGAAGAAGCCAAGCAGCGCGACCACCGCGTCATCGGGCAGAAGCTGGGCCTCTTCACCATTGACGAACAGGTGGGCCAAGGCTTGATTCTGTGGAAGCCACGCGGGGCGATGGTGCGTTCGATTTTGCAGGACTTCATCCAAGGCGAACTGCTCAAGCGCGGTTACGACGTGGTTTACACGCCTCACATCGGCAAGATCGACCTCTACAAAACCAGCGGCCACTACCCGTATTACGCCGACAGCCAGTTCCCGCCCATCCGCATGAAGGATCACGGCTCAGGCTCCGAAGAGGAATACCTCTTGAAGCCCATGAACTGCCCGCATCACATCAAGATTTACGACAGCGACAAGCACAGCTACCGCGACCTGCCCATCCGTCTGGCGGAGTTCGGCACGGTCTATCGCTTCGAGCAGTCCGGCGAACTCACGGGCATGACCCGTGTGCGCGGCTTCACCCAGGACGACGCCCACATCTTCTGCACCCACGAACAAGTCAAGGCCGAGTTCCGCGCCACCGTCGAACTGGTGCAATTCGTTTTCAAAACCTTCGGCTTCAATGAGGTCACCATTCGTCTTTCCCTGCGCGACCCGGACCCAGAGAACAAGAAATACGGCGGCGATCCGGCAGTGTGGGACAGGGCTGAGCAAGAGCTGCGCGAGGTGCTGCGCGACATGGACGTGCCCTTTGTCGAAGCGGCGGGCGAAGCGGCGTTCTACGGGCCAAAGGTCGATTTCATCGTCCGCGATGTCATCGGCAGGGCGTGGCAGTTGGGCACGGTGCAGTTGGACTATGTGTTGCCCGAGCGCTTCGCCATCAGCTACGTCGGGGCGGACAACACCGAGCATCAGCCGGTGATGATCCACCGCGCCCCGTTTGGCAGCATGGAGCGCTTTATGGCGATTTTGATCGAGCATTACGCCGGGGCTTTCCCGCTCTGGCTGGCGCCGGAACAGGCGCGGGTGCTGCCGATCTCCGACAAGTTCAGCGAGTATGGCCGCAAGGTTTTGGCGGCGTTGAAGGATGCGGGCCTGCGCGCCACGCTCGACGATTCGGGCGACCGGGTGCAGGCCAAGATCAAGGTGGCGCAGGACTTGAAGATTCCCTACATGCTGGTGGTCGGCGGGCGTGACGAAGCCGCCAACACGGTGAGCGTGCGCGACCGTTCGCGGGGCGATCTCGGAGCCTTGCCCGTCGATGAGTTTGTCGAGCGTGCCAAGTGCGAAATCTTCACCCGCGGCAGCGATGCCGTGAAGGTGTGACGATGACTAATCGGACTCCGCCCTCACCGTTTCCCGCTGCCAACTTGACGGACAAGACCATGTAATTTCACGTAATTTTCAGCGTGGAGGTCATGTGAATCAAGGTGCCACACGGATGGGTAACTGGTACGACATCGCCAATGACTCCCGCAAAGCCGCAAACGAGTTGGTGCAAACTCGATACCGATCGTGCTTGTCGCGTGCCTATTATGCAGCCTATGCAAAGGTGACCCACTTGCTGGTTGAAAAAGGCGTGCCCATGCCAGGAGGACGCGAAGGGCCGCCACATCCAGGTCATCTTCCGTCAGGACTGGCGATCCATAGAGGCATTCGCCAGTTGATTGTGGTGCATCTGACCGATTTGGACACTGGCAAGCGGCGCGCGTTGTCTGAACTCATCGGGGAGCTTTACACGCTCCGTCTTTACGGCGATTATCGACCGTCTCAGGAGGTTGGAGCCGCCGACGCACGGGAAGCCGTGTCCATGATGAACACGGTTTTTGAAAACTTTTAGGAGTCTGCCAAATGCCCACTGAAAAAGAAAAATCCGTAGTTATCAAACGCGTAGAGGAAATGATTTCGGCCGCGAAGTCTCGTGGCATCCAC
>JBBRGB010000251.1:0-4601 GCA_038241095.1 Phycisphaerales bacterium | reverse complement strand
CTACGGCAAAGACCCATCCTTCCTCTTTGGCCTCGACACCCTGGGCCAAACTTGGATCGGTGAAGTGCCCAAGAGCTTTCGCTGCTGGCCGACGCTGCCCCAGTGTCACTCCCAACGCAAGGAGTTCGCCAGCAAGGAGGTCCGCAATGTGAGTCGTTGGAGTCCGGCGTTCATCCACCAGTCCTGGCGGGCCATCACCATTCCGCGCAAGACCGTCGAACCGGTTGTCTGGGACATCAAGAGCGCCCAAGTGCATCTGGCCAAGGAAGGCCGGCCAACCGACCGCACATATTGGTTGATCGTGGCTTGGAACCGCGCCACCGGCGAATACAAATACTTCCTGTCCAACGCCCCGCCCCACACCGCTGTGCAACGGCTGCTGCGGGTGGCCTTTCGCCGGGCGGATGTGGAGCACCTGTTTCGCCTGGCCAAGGGCGAGGTGGGCCTGGGCCACTTCGAGGGCCGCAGCTATGTAGGGCTGATGCGTCACATGATCCTCTGTCAACTCATCGTCCTGTTCCTGGCCGAGCAGACCGCCCGGCTCAACGCCCAAATCGCCTCCACCGCCCAGCCGCCCGCCCAGGCGGCGCGGGGGGAAAAAACCCCGGCCCGAGGCTACCACGCCCGCTGCCGCCAACTCCGCATGCTGGCGATCACCCACAACGTCACCCTCTTGATAGTCTGGGTGTGGGTTTTCGACAGAGCACTCCCGACCCCTTTTTTTCCCCACTGATCAGGTTACCTTCCGGCTTGTAGCTCAGCACGTCGTTCTTTGATCGCCAAGTCCACGGGCCAGGACTTAACGACGCCGTCGGTGTACCGCACGGTGACCTTCAGCGGCCCCGGCTCACGGACGGCGAAGTTCAGGGTATCTGGGCTGCGGCAGCCCGTGACAATGTTGTCGCCTACTGTCCGTCGGCTGAGCACGCGCCCCGCTTCTTCGGTCAGGACCACTTCAGCCCCCATTGTACCGCGGCCGGTCACCGTCACGCTTAGGATGCGGGAGCGGGCCAGGACTTGTTGGGTGAACTTGGCGTTCTCCGGGGGCTGCAAGGGCCGGTCGTCGAGCGTGCCGTTTACAAGCAGCAGAACCCGTCCGTCCACCCCTCCGAGCAGCAGGTCGTTGGCGCCGTCGCCATTCGCATCGCCCGCCGCCAAACCCCAAGCGCCGAATTGTAGAGCCACCTCAGGGATGATCCCAGCTTTGTATTTGGTGGGGCAGGTGAAGGAGCCGTAACCGCGGTTGGCAAAGAACTTGCAGGGAAGCTGGTCACGGCTGGCCACGAAAAGGTCCACCGTGCCGTCGGCGTCGAGATCCTCGGCGATTAGTGCGAGTTGTTTAGAGCTGGTCTCGGCGAGTTCATTAGCGGCACCGGTGCGCTCTCGCACTCGGTTTTTGACGTTGACCAGCAGGTGGACGCCGACGCTGGTGGCGAAGGCCAGGTCGCTACCGTTACGGCTCCACAGCGGCGCGAAGGCGGCGGTGCCACCCAGTCCCACTTCGGCGTCCTCCAAGCCGAGATCCAGGCCATGTTCCACCGGGGCGAAGCGACCATCGGCACCCCTAACCATGATCAAGCCCGTGCGAACGGCGTAGAAGAGATCGCAGTGCCCGTCGCCATCCCAGTCGCCTGCGGCGAAGAAGCCGTCGCCGTCGGTTCCGCACTCCGGCTTGTCGAGTCCCAGCGCGGAGGTGGAATTGGTGAATGGGCCGCCCTTGGCTCCGGGGTTGAGATACACCGCCAGTCCTTTACCGTGTCGTGACACCACCACGTCCGGCCAGCCATCGCCATTGATATCCACGAAGGCGGCGCACTTGAGGTTGGCGCCGGCTTCGGCGGGCAGCAACGGTGCCTTGGTGAAGGTGCGTTGCTGGCCGGTGCCGGCGCCAAGGTAAACTTGGGCGCCGAGCAAAAGGTCGGGAATGCCATCGCCATTCAGATCACCGATGGTGACGCTAGGGCTCGCACTTCCTTTCAAGCCTAATTCCTTGGTGCGATCCGTGAAGGTCAGCAGTCCGGTTTGCAGCCAGATCCGGTTGCCTTGTTCGCTACAGGCGACCACATCGGGGCGACCGTCGCCGTCGAGATCGTAAAGTGCAACGCCTCGAGCGGGGCCGGCCAGGGTGCCGAGGGGCAAGTCCTTCTTGAATCCGGCAAAGGGGGTGGCGGGGAAGAAATAGCGACCATCACGGACGTCGGTCATCATTTCCGCCAGACGATCCGCTGCGCCGTTGAAAGTGCCGAAGAGGTCGAGCCCCAAGTCCTGATCCCAGACCCATCGCGCGGGGTCATCGGTTTTCTCCAGACGACCCGCCTGCCAGCGGCCATCGCCGGGGTAGAAGATCAATTTGTCTTCCTGGCCAGCCCGGGACTTGCCCACAAAGGCCACGACCGTGCCTCCCTCCACTAATAGCTGGTTGGCAGCTTCTTCAGCAGCGGCACCCGAGAGCGACACCTGCACCTGCTTGGCCGACAGCTTGCCCTTGCAGACCTGCTCGACTTCCAGTTGGACCAATTTGGCCTCGATGTCGACGGACACGACCCGCAGCGTGACCACGATCCGGTTCCGATCGAAGAGGTCATTGGGCTGCAGGGAAGGATTCACCAAGCCCAAGCTCACGTTCGTCAGCAAGATGAAAGCGACTACGCTGAGAGAGCGAAACCAGCGCAGGCGGGTTCCGCTGGATTGAGTGGCAGTTGCCAGTGTTGGTAATTCAACGATTTTCATAGAGTATCCATGCCGAGTGAAGCGGGATCAAGGTGAGTTCTCCAATGGAATTGGCGGCAGAGAATCTAGTTCCCTTTTCCCTGGCCCTTACCCGGAATGACCACGCCATCCCAGCTGCCGGTAGAAAGATTCGCTGAGTTAATTGCCCGCGCCTTTCTTCTCGGTGGGGATGTTGAACTTCGTCCGAGTGCTAATGGCCAGTTTGGCCGTGAAGGGATAGTCGAGCAGTCTGAACAGTTCATCCGGCTTGCCGTGGTTATGCTCACCGAAGGCCCGTTTCCCCTTTTCGCGGATGGCCTGATCGGCGATGAAGATGCCGATTTGATTCATGGTGATTATTCTTGTTCTGATTAGCGATTCTCTCGGAATAGCCAGACTTGGTTGGAGATGACTTACTTATTCTCCCCTGGGTTCCACTCCTTCATATTAGTGCCATCGGATGCCGGTTTAGGCACTTGCGCGGCATCATACCGGAGCTTGTATTCCATCGGTTTTTCGAGAATACGGAACAACTCGTCGGGCTTGCCCTGATTGTGCTCGCCGAAGGCAATCTCGCCTTGTGAACGGATGGCTTGGTCGGCGAGCGGGATGCCACCGGTCTGGATGTAGTCAAAGAACACCCCGGCCAGACTCACCTGACCCTGTAGCACCAGACGGACATTGTGCGCCTGTCCGGGCTCCGCCTTTATCTTTTTGTTGGGGTTGATAGCCAAGCCGTGCCAAGCGATCACCAGACGAGCCTTGGCCGGGTTGCTACTATGCACCATCAGCTTCCCCTTGGGGTTCACTACCAAGCCCCAATCGCCATCTAGGTCCTTGAAACTCAGGCCGAGAGTGCAGTCGCGCGTCAACGGCCGCTCTGGGGTGCCAGCGAGCAACTCGCCATTGATCACCAGATCGGTTAAATGCGTTTGGTTGTGATTCTTGTGAAAAGATGCGCCCGACAGCAGTACCAGCTTCGCATCGGGCCACACCCCTTGGGTGGAACGGTCGCCGGGCACCAGTGAGGCTCCGGGGCCGAGGATTGTCGTGCCGCAGAAGAAGCCCACCTCATCCCCGGCCGCGACCCGGCCAAGAATTTCAATTGAGGAACCGACGGGCTTGTTGAACACGACCTTGTTGCCGATGTAACCCTTACTGTCGTTGCGCAGGAAGACGTTCTTTCCTCCATTGAAGGAGCCCATCCAGTTGACTCCTCCGCCCTGCTTGATCCAGACATTGCCCAAGGCACGGACGCGCGACACGGACGCCCCCTTGGACACAGTCAAGTGCCGGACAGTATAGCCGGTTGCCTCTTTGTCGCGGATCACCGAATTAGGGGGGAACAAGACGTCATCATCCTGGCTGGGCGGCCTTGTGGCAGGCGCGCCGTCCACGGCCCAGTTGGCGGGATCCTTGGGATCAGTCTCCTTGCCCCCCTTCCCCTTGTCCTTGTCATCCCTGATCACGGCCCAGACATAGAGCGGGGCCTTGGGCCAGGTCTCTTTGAAATAGTTGGTCTTCTGCACCTCGTATGCCTCCGGCCAGACGCTGGTGTCAGCATAATTCGGATCGTTGGCTGTGGCGTTGTCGTAGGCAGCACCTTCAAAAGCATTGACGGCGGTCTCAGCGGCGCGAAGCGGCGTGGTGGCGCAGACGCAAAGGGTTAACAGCAGGCAACTGCGGAACAGAACTCGCAGTGTATGGTTCATGATCATCTCCTATTGGGTAAATAAATATAGGGCCAGACCGGAGCTATGGTCAAATCCTGTGGATGAGCGGATCAGGCGGCGAGGGTTTTGACTCCGTCGATGAAGGGGATGCCGGCGATCACGTCGGGGATCCTTTCGTGGCCATTGAGGCATCGCCATCCGCGCTGGGCTGACTCGCAG
>JBBRGB010000250.1:0-4664 GCA_038241095.1 Phycisphaerales bacterium | reverse complement strand
AGGTCAAAGACGATCCGCCCCGCCGAGGTATCGAGCACATGGTCAAAGAAGCGGCGGAGGTTGGCCTCACCTTTTCGCGTGTGCATCTTTACGCCGTCGATTTTGAAAAAGTCCACACCGTGGCGTCGGTGCAGCGACAGGACTTGCTCGGCATCGCGTCGCCAGTTGGCGAAGTCATCAGAGGAATCGGGGGCGAACCACAGACCGAAGCGCAGGCCGTTGGATTTGGCCGCTGTAATCACAGAATCAAGATCTTGCGGAAAGCGGTCGGGGTGGACATCCCAGAAGTGGTCATCCGAAGCCCAGAAGCCGTTCCACACGCCTCCTTTCTCGGCGCTGTTGGCGGTGCGGCCACGTTGCCAGCCGTCGTCGATCTGAATGACATCGGCCCCAAGTTCGCGCCCGGCGTCAACCTCTTTGAGCATGAACGATTCACTGATGGCGGCATCGCGCGAGCGGTCGCCCCAAGTGTTGGAGAGGAACAGGCCGTCGCGTTGCGGGTCGTAATGCCGCAGTTGACGCTGATGGTGTTGCAAAGCAGCAATGCGTCCGGCGCGGCTGCCCTGATAGGCGATGAGACTGGCCGCGTAACCCTGCCCGCCAGTGTCGTCCAAGCCGTGGCCCAGCAGGAGCAACCGCGAACCGGCAAGCGACAAGTCCACGGGGCAAGGCACCGGCCGGGCGTGGGGCATGGGGGCGTGCTTGAGCAGAATCAGGCCGTCGCCGGTGAGGGTTTCTTCGATGAAGAAGAGATTGCCTTGAATGTCGATGCGCCGCTCAGAGGGGTGCAGCAGCCATTGCCGCTCCTGGGCCAGCTCGTTGTGTATGTCGGTGCGATCCATCAGTTCCACGGCGATCAAACGACGATGCAACGGGTCTATGGCCAGCGATTCGACGACATCGGTGAGTGGCGTTTCCTGCTTGGTGGCCGGTGTCGGTGGTGTGGTTTCCACGCCGGTGGGCAAAGCCTCACCACTTGATGCCGAGGTTGTGGACGTGGCAACGCTGGAATTGGATCCCGGCATGATGAGGCTGACAATCACTGCCGAGTCGTGGGGGAATATCTGAAAGCGTCGCGTCACCGGCCCGTTCGCTGAAACCGTGGACAACTCCACCACCAACGATTCCGCCTCGACGGGCGATTCCCGGCCACCACGCCATGTGATGGCCGGTGGGGCCGCTGTTGTTCCATTCGCCGCCACCAAGCCCACCAGCGAGGGTGATGCCGCATCTCCCATCAACCATTCGCGGCCATTGCGCAAGTCACGCAGCGAAGTCGCAAACAGACCGCCATCACGCCAAGCCCAGCGGCGCTCGATGACATCGTTGGCAATCGTCAGGTGGTTGTCGGCAAATGCGAAGCGACAGACGCCGATTTCGCCTTGCGGCGTGGTGTGTGTGGTCATGCCTCCATCGTACTCAACTCCCGCGGAATCAAGCGCGATCCCACACAAGCCGTCGCGGCGACGGCATGTGTGGGCTTGGGATTGCTGTGATTCGGCGGATCGTGAAGACGGCTTCAATACACCGTGGGCAGATCGAAGGTCTTTTTCAACTGCTCGATCTGATCCTTGATCGCGGCGTTGTCGCCGGCTTGGAGTATTTGCGAGTAGAGATGGTGCAGTTTCCAGAAGGCCCAATCGCGGGCGATGGTCGCCGGACCACGTGGCTCCTCGCGCAGGTCGCGGGTGAACTGGAAGGCCACGGGTTGTGAACCGTTGCGGCCGGTCATGTTCATCGTGAAGCGGTCGGGTTGATCGAAGCGGCCAAAGACACTGAGCGTTTCGCCTTGATGAAAGTTGGCCAGTTGATGCGGGAAGACCTCTTCGATTTGCAGCCCCGCGACATGCACCGCCACATCCTTAACCAGCGGGTAACGCAGGCGGCTAATAAGGTCGCGGATCATGGTGCGGGCCTCGCCCTGCTTGGTGGCGTAGAAGGCCAAGCCCTTGTTGCGGTAGGCCAGGTAGTTGAGCAGCACCGGGTTCTGCCGATGGCCGATGCCCACGCAGTAGATGCTTGCCGCCAGGTCGTTGTCGCGGGTGATGAGGTTGATGATGTCGGCTGTATCCAGCACGCCCCGCGTCGGCTGACCGTCGCTGATGAGCACGATGTAGTAGGCCCGTTCCTGGGCCACGTCGCGCACCAGCAGGCGCGACAGCGCACGGTTGACATCCGTCATGCCCCCGGAACGGGCTTCGTCGATGAAACGAGAAGCGGCCGCCAGCGTGTCGGCGTTGACGGGTACAATCTCGCCCTCGCTGAGAATCTCCACCGAGTCCTTGAACAGCACGATGTTGAAACGGTCGCCATCGTTGAGGCTGCCTAGGCTGTCCTTGACGCCTTGCCGCGTTTCACGCACCCAATCATGGGCGATGCTGCTGGAGGTGTCCACCAGGTAAATGACATCCTTGGGCATGGCCTTGAGCTTGCGCAGGGATCGCTTGGCGGTGATGTCCACGCGGAAATAGCCCGCGCCTGAAACGCTCTTGGTGCCTTCGGACACGCCGGGCTGATAGACCGTCACGCGGTAGTCAAAGTCGTCATCGAGGTGTTCGGGCAGGGCGATTTGCGTGGTGGAACCCAGCGCCAGGCCGACGTAATCGATGGGCGGGCCGGTGAGGTCGGCATCGCTGAGTTTGCGTCGCTGAGCGATATCGGTGCGCGGGTCGAGATCGGGCGGTTGCGCCAACCCGCGTCCACCCGCCCCACCACCACCTTGGCCGGGGATGCCGCGACCGCCACCGCCCGCGCCGATGCCGGAGCCTTGGCCGTCGGGGACGGTCACCGTCTCACGGGTTTCAGGCACGAAAGGCAGATCGACTTTGGGTGATCCGAGCATAGCGACCGCCAAGGCATAGGGCAGTTGCGTGTTGCCGGGGTCGAGATCGGGTTGTGTGTCGGGCCGCTGATCCGCCACGGGATCGGGCACGCCGGGCTGTCGTGTTGCCGCTTGATTGGGAAGCCCCGCAAGCAAACTTGGCGCGCTGGGGTCAACAACTTGGTCGTTGATGCGTGGCGGTCGCAGGGGCTCGTTGTCGGGCAGGATCACATCGGTGTCGGCCCGCTGCACGCGGTAGGCCATGTCCGCATCGGCCAAGAGGCGTGGATCGATGCGACCCAGCGGCCGTGCGTGGATGATCGCCGCCAGCCCGATGTGCAAGAGCAGACTGGCGATCAAGGCCAAGGTCAGCGCCATGTTGCCGTCGAGTACGCGCGGTTTGGATTTATCCACGGTGGTGGTATCGCTTTGGCTCATGCCCCACCTCCCAGTGTTTTGAGTTGGGCTTCGACCCGCGTTGTTAGCCGGGGATCGAGTTTCTCGCCTTCGAGTTGCTTGAGCAGGAAGATGGCATCGCCGCGCTTGTTTTGCGCCAGCAGTTGCATGGCCTGACCGTATTTGCCGTAAGCGCTTTGCGCGTAGCGTTTGGCGAGTTCGGCGTACTCCCCGCCGGCCGCGGCATTGTCGCCCAAGGCCCGCGCCACTTCCGCCGCCTCGATGTGCGCCAGTTCTGGCAGGGGTGAAAGTTGCGGGTGCGAATAGAGCAGCGTCACCCGCTTGAAGAGTCGCTGGGCCTCACGGTTGGCCTTCTCGGCTCCGGCCATGTCGCTGGCGAGGGTGCGTTGCCGGGCGATGCGGCGTTGCACTCGGGCACTCTCATAGGAAGCCTCCGCCGCCACGGCGCTTTGACTGGCGCTGATGAGGCTTTCCCATTCCGCCAGTGCCTCGTTGAGTTTTTCATCGCCAGCCAGCACCCGCCCGATTTCCAACCGACCACGCAGGCCGGTCTGGGCGTCACCGATGGCGATGGCGGCTTGCAACGCGGTCATCGCCGCGTTGGTGTCGCCCAGCAGCCGATGCGCCCGACCTTGCAAGACCAAGGCCCCGGCCCGCACATCGCGGGGCACCTCAAAGGCCGGCAACGCCTCGACCAACGGTGCCAGCCAAGCCATCGCCTCTTTGGCTTGCAACTGATCCAAGGCGTACTCCGCCAACCAGAGCCGCTCGCGTGGTGACAAGCCCGCGACAGCGGGATCGTTACCGGGTTGCGGGGCGACGGTCAGACTGAGTTTGTGCAGGGTTTCCAAAGCCTCGGCGGCTGCGGCGCGGCTCTTGTCATCGGTCTCCGTTCGACGCTGCATGGAGATGCGACGCAAGGCGTCGATCCGCAGGGCAGGTGTGGCGTCGTTGGATTCGGCGACTTTATTCATCGCCGTCAGTCCCTCGTCCACGCGACCGAGTTGCAACAGCGACCGGCCGCGCATGTAGAGCACTTCCGTGGCGTGGTCGCCCTGCGGAAAGTCCTTGAGATAGTTGTCCGCCGAGGCGATGGCGGCCTTGTCATCCCCCTTGGCGAACTGCACCGCGGTCTGGCGATAGAGTGCCTGGCTCCGCATGGCCGTAGGCAGGGCGTCTTCCTTCAACATGCCTTGTGCCAGTGTGCCCGCCTCGTCGTACTTTTCCAATTGCCGCAGCAGATCGATGAGGGTCAGCGTTGCCTCATGGCGGGCCTCGGAGGAAAGTTTGTCACCGAGTTTGAGGTAGCGTTGATAATCGTCAGCGGCCTGTTTGGTCTGGCCCGCTGCGGCCAATAGTTTGGCGCGTTGCAGCAGGGCCGGGGCGTAATAGGCGTGACCGGGGCCGTGCTCGATGGCGACATCCA
>JBBRGB010000249.1:0-4730 GCA_038241095.1 Phycisphaerales bacterium | reverse complement strand
CGCAACAACCTCCGCCGTCGCCACACCCTACCCCGGTCTTGATGACCTTGAGGCGGGGAAGGTCGGTCGGGGCGAACTGGTTTTCATTGGCGATTTAATTAAGCAGGAAGCCGGGCCGACGGGGATGTCTTTTCCCGCCATGTACACCGGCAGGCTGGTGTTCAAGGTCAAGGAAGTGCTGCGCGGCGAGGCCAAGGCCGATGAGATCATCACCATTCATTACGCCATGCGGCAGATGGATGAACCGTTCTTCGTGGCCACCGGGGCCGCGGCGCTGGTGGTGGCCAACCGCGACCGGGACAACTGGCGGGTGGAACTGGTGCGGGCGTCGCACGATGAATTGGTGAAGGTGGCGAAGCTGGCGGCGGCCTTGCCGGCGGGTTGGACAGTGGCCGATGACAAGCCCATCAGCCCGTGGGCAAGTATGGAGGGCAAGCCTTGGCAGGCGGAATATCAGGAGGCGTGGAGCGGGCCGGTGTGCGCCAAGACGGGACGGCCAGCGCTGTTGATGGACCCGGCGGTGAAGTTTGAGGTGAAGCCCGTGCCGCCCAAGAAGGAAATCCAGTGGCAGAACCCGGACGGTGATGGCTTCTATGAGATCACCGTGAGCAATCCCACGGACAAGCCGCTGAGCGTTCCTGCGTTGCTCTCGCAGGACGGGAAGATTCTTTGGGAGGCAAGTTTGGTGTTGATTGTGGGGGATCGGTCGTATGCGGCTCCGGGTTTTGCGGCGGTAGAGGGCAAGGTTGGGCCGACGGTGTTGGAGCCGGGGCAGTCGGTGAAGCACGTGGTCAACGCGATAGCGTTGGATGGGCCGGACTGGCCGCGCGGGGGTAGCCGGGTGGACATTGCGTTTTGTCTGGGTCAAAAGGCGCGGAGCATGTCGTTCTATTACTTCTCCAAGCATCACGATGGGTTTAGGGGGGCGAAGCCTTGATTGCGCGAACCTTGTGATGCGCCGTTTGAATGGCTACCTATAGTTGATTGTTGAATCTTGAGACAAGGAGCGTTCATGGCGATTCATCAAGTTGTTTGCATTCCCGGCGATGGGATTGGGCCGGAGGTTATGACCGCGGCGCGGCGGGTGCTGGAGAAGGCGGGTGCGCCGTTGCGATGGCATGAGCATCAGGCGGGGCTGGCGGCCTTGGAGCGTGGCGGGGCGGTGCTGCCCGAAAGCACCATCGAGGCGGTGCGTGAACATGGCGTGGCGCTTAAAGGGCCTTGCACGACGCCGGTGGGCAAGGGGTTTTCGTCGATCAACGTGCAACTGCGCAAGAGTCTGAATCTTTATGCGGCGGTGCGGCCGGTGCGGAGCTTGGCGGGGGTGCCCACGCGGTTTGAGAATGTCGATCTGGTGATCGTGCGTGAGAATACCGAGGGGCTTTACAGCGGCATTGAAAACGAGGTGACACCCGGCGTGGTCACAAGCTTGAAGGTGGCGACGGAGAAGGCCTGCACAAGGATTGCCGACTGGGCCTTTGACTACATCGCCAAGCGGGGGCGAAGCAAGCTCACGGTGATGCACAAGGCCAACATCATGAAGCTGACCGATGGTCTTTTCATTCGCTGCGCCAAGAAGGTGCATGATGAGAAGTATGCGGAGATTGGCTATCAGGAGTTGATCATCGACGCGGGGTGCATGAGGCTGGTGCAGGACCCGACGAAGTTCGATGTGCTGCTGTTGGAGAATCTTTACGGCGATGTGGTCAGCGATCTTTGCGCGGGGCTGGTGGGCGGGCTGGGCGTGGTGCCGGGGGCGAACATCGGCGATGAGTTCGCGGTCTTTGAAGCGGTGCATGGCTCAGCGCCGGACATCGCGGGGCAAGGCGTGGCCAACCCGCTGGCGCTGGTGATGAGCGCGGTGATGATGCTCAATTATCTGGGCGAGACACGGGACGATGCGGCTTGCGTGGCGGCGGCGGAGCGCATCAAGCGGGCCTACGACCAAGCGCTGGCCGATGGTGCCAAGACGCGGGACTTGGGTGGGGAGTTGGTCACGGATGATTTCGCCGAGGCGATCATTGAGCGGTTGGAAGCGTGAGGGGCAGACGCAGGTACCGACAACAACGCCACGCAACGAGCCGCGACTGTGACGGAGCGGGTGCCCACGCCGGTTAAGAAGGGCAAAACTCCGCTTACTTTGTGCGCGGCTCTTGTGGTAAGAATCAGGGGATCCGCTTACTGCGTGCGCGGCTCGTGGCGAACCTAATTGAGGCAGTGGCCTTCTTCGGTGAGGCGGGCGGGGTGGGTTTGGGCGTGACGGATGACGCGGCGCATGTCGCGCAGATGGT
Organism: Phycisphaerales bacterium; assembly: GCA_038241095.1. Lineage (GTDB taxonomy): Bacteria > Planctomycetota > Phycisphaerae > Phycisphaerales > Phycisphaeraceae > JBBDMX01. The sequence goes on along the minus strand of JBBRGB010000249.1, from coordinate 2,439 downwards.
TTTCGAGCATCGCGGCCCGACGTACCGGGTCAACCTCAGCCAAGAGTGCGTAACGGTCTTCGACGCGATCCAAGAGGGTCATGCCCACCCGGTCGATGACCACGGGCGTGGGCATGTCGTCGTTGAGCCAGCGGTGGATGCCGTTGATGACCGCGAGGTTGAGCAAGGCGGCATCCTTGAGGAGGCTCTCGATTCGTTGCCGCTCGGTAGTGAGGGGCGTTTGCATGGTCGCGGCGGTTTCCAGCGGTTCGAGCAGGGCGGCGCGATAATCCTCCATGCCCACCTCCTCTACGATCCGCGCCCGGCAAATGCCCTGCAAAAGAATGTAGTAACGCCCATCCTCCACTTGATCGTGCTGAGCCAGATACCCGACGCAAACCACCGGTTTTAAGGGTGGCTCGCCTTGGTAATCCTCCTTCCATGCGTCACCGTCGAAGAGGGTCATGGCGATGAGGCCTTGGGTGTCAAGCACGTCCCGCACCATGTGGCGATAGCGTGGCTCGAAGATGTGCAGGGGAATGGAGGCGTGGGGCAACAGCACGCAGTTGGGCAGGGGAAACAGCGCGATGGGCTTGCGGAAGTCAATGGAGATCGATTCGGCCATACGGTGATTCTAGGGCGCATTTTCTTTGGCTCAAGAAATGAAACCGCCCCAAGGCCTTGACCCGGCGGGCAGTTACGCTATCATCCTTTAATCCGGATAGATGGATTAAAGGAAACACCCGCCATGACTCGATCCCTGACCAACGAACTCGACCGCCACGTGCTGATTTTCGACGGCGCGATGGGCACCTCGATTCACAACCACGACCTGGACTTGCACAAGGATTATTGGGACAAGGAAAACTGCACCGAGGTGCTGGTGCTCTCCCGGCCGGATGTCATCCAGGGCATTCACGAGTCGTTTCTGGAGGCCGGGGCGGACATCGTGGAGACCGACACCTTCGGCGCCAATGAATTGGTGCTGGCGGAGTTTGAGTTGACGGAGCGGTGCCATGAGATCAACGTCAAGGCCGCGAGGATTGCCCGCGCCGCTTGCGAACGGTTTGAGACACCCGACCGTCCGCGCTTCGTCGCCGGCAGCATCGGGCCGGGCACCAAACTCGTCACCCTGGGCAACACCTCTTGGGACGCCATGCTGGCCTCCTACACCACCCAGGCCCGCGGGCTGATCGAGGGTGGCGTCGATCTGTTCCTCATCGAAACCGCCCAAGACCTGTTGCAGGTCAAGTGCGCCATCAACGCCTGTTTGGACGCATTGCGCGAAGCTGGCAAGACGACGGACGATGTGCCCATCATGGCGCAAGTGACCATCGAGACGACGGGCACCATGCTGCTGGGTTCGGAAATCTCCGCCGCGGCGACGGCCCTGTCGCCCTTCCCCATCATGAGTCTGGGCCTGAACTGCGCCACCGGCCCGGCTGAAATGGCCGAGCACGTGCGCTTCCTGGGCAAGCATTGGGATCGCCGCATCAGTGTGCAGCCCAACGCGGGCCTGCCCACGCTGGTCGAGGGTCGCACGGAATACCCGCTTTCGCCCCTGCCGTTTGCCCAAGCCATGCTGCGTTACGTGGAGGAGTTCGGCGCGGGCATCGTGGGCGGATGCTGCGGCACGACGCCGGAGCACATTCGCCAACTGGCGCTGGCCATCGGTCGCCGCGCTCCGCTGCGGGTCGAAAAGACTCCCGCCAAGCCCGCCTGTTCATCGCTCTACGCCCCCACCGACTACCGCCAGGATGTGACGATTCTCAACATCGGCGAGCGCTGCAATGCTTCGGGTTCACGCGCCTTTAAGCGGCTATTGGAGGCTGAGGATTGGGACGCGATGGTGAGCTTGGCGCGGGAGCAGGCGCGGGAGGGTTCGCATGTGCTGGATGTCAACGTCGATTACGCCGGGCGCGACAATGCCGCGGACATGGCGGGAATCGTCACTCGCTTTGTGCGGCAAGTGAACGTGCCCTTGATGCTCGACTCCACCCAACCGGCGACCATTGAGGCGGGGCTGAAACACGCGGGGGGCAAGTGCCTCATCAACAGCGCCAACCTTGAGGATGGCCAGGAAAAGTTCGCCGTGATGGCGGCGTTGGCCAAGCGTTACGGCGCGGGGCTGGTGCTGGGCACGATTGACGAGGACAAACAGGAAGCGATGGCCCGCACCGCCGAGCGCAAGATCGCCATTGCACGCCGGCTGTACGACCTGGCGGTCCACACGCACGGCCTAGCGCCGGCCGACCTGCTCTTTGACCCGCTGGTGCTGCCCATTTCCACGGGCATGGAGAAGGATCGTCGCAGTGCTTTGGAAACCATCGAAGGCGTGAAGCGCATCGCCAGCGAGTTCCCCGAATGTCAGATCACCTGTGGCTTGAGCAACGTGTCGTTTGGCTTGAAGCCCTTGGCCCGTGTGGTGCTCAACAGCGTGTTTCTCCATGAGTTGGTGGA
>JBBRGB010000248.1:0-4764 GCA_038241095.1 Phycisphaerales bacterium | reverse complement strand
TTGTGGTTTTGCATGTTGTTCAGCCCAAGAGCCGCGCACTAATTATGGGGTTTTTTTGCACTCATTACCCGCCGTGGTCACCCGCTAACTCCGGGCGCGGCTCATTTTGTGGCGTTGTGTTCGGTACATGCGTTTGCCCTGTACGTTATTGCCCGGCAAAACTCAACAACCAAAAATCCACAAGAATCTTGGTCTCAGCCCAATTCCTGCCACAAAACAGCAAGATTATTCAATTTTAAGGCTCTGTTGCCCCTTGGTCGCAAAGGAACGCTGGTATAATGGCGAATACTTGTGACCCGACACCCTCGCAACTCATGGGGCAATCATCATGGAAAAGAAAGCCACCAAGGCTCAACGCGGTTCGACGAAGTATCGCATTGTGTTGGTCGATGACCACCCCATCGTCCGTCGCGGCTTGGCCATGCTCATCGAGGACGAGAGCGACATGGAGGTCATCGGCGAAGCGGGCGAGGCGGCCGAGGCGGTTTCCATGATCGACAAACTCAAGCCCGACCTGGCGGTCATCGACGTATCCTTGGTGGGCACCGATGGCATCGACCTCATCAAGCAGATCAAGGCCCGCGGCACGGAGGCCAAACTGCTGGTGGCCTCGATGTTCGACGAGACGCTCTACGCTGAGCGGGCCTTGCACGCCGGTGCCAATGGGTACATCAACAAGAGCGAAGCCGCCGAAGAGATCGTCGAAGCCATTCGTAGCGTCATCAAGGGCAAGGTCTGGCTCAGTTCCAAGATGACCGAGCGCCTTCTCTCCCGCGTCACCCGTGGCGAAAAGGACTTGAAACGCACGCCCATCGAAACGCTGTCGGACCGCGAACTGGAGGTCTTCCGCCTCATCGGCGATGGCCTGACCACCCGACAAATCGCCGCCAAACTGCACCTGTCCACCAAGACCATCGAAACCTACCGCGACCACATCAAGACCAAGCTGGCGTTGAAGCACAACACCGAGCTGATTCGCCGGGCCGTGCAGTGGGTGCTGGAGCAGAAGTGAGTGCGGGGGCGGAGGCCGGGGGCCGGGGGCTCAAGTTTGCACACATCTTTGGAATCGTATTGGCGTGGGTTTCACGCCTTTGACCCCGGTAGGGGTCATGGGTTGTAGCCACGGGTGGAGCGGAGCGGAACCCGTGGGAAAAGTTGCGAATGTTTTTTCGCCCCGGTAGGGGCGACGGAAAAGGGTACCCAAAGATTCCGCCGTCCCTCCGGGACGGGATCTCGCCTCTACAATGACCACGGGTTGCGCTTCGCTTCACCCGTGGCTACAACCCGCCACCCCTCCGGGGTGAAGAACAAGTCCCGATCAATGCACCCCGGCCACGGGGGCAGATTGGCCGTGCTTGCCCGCCACGGGGTTGGCGTTGCCGCTGGATTGGTCAACCTTGGCGGCACGGGCTGGCACGCGCTTATCGCCGCCGGCGTCCGAGGTGTTGTCACGTTCGCCTCCGCCCGTCGCGTCACCGCCCGTCTTGCGGGCATCGACGCTGACATCGGGCAGGCCGATCTGGCGGTGGACGTAAAGCGGCGCGCGCACAATCAACCGCCCTTGAAAATAACGAATGCTGCCAGGCGCGCCGGGCTTCTTCTCCTCCCACACATCCGGTTCCACCGTGTCACGAATGATCGAGGCGATCTCCTCGCCACGCTCCTTGTCAGTCTTGCGATCAATGATCACCGTGGTGGTGTTCTGCCCAAAGAGTTTCCCGCCACCACCACCACCGCCCGTGGCGTTGTCGTTGTTCAGGGCTTCCTTGAGATCGAAGTCCGCCGCGGGCCGAAAATCAGGCACCTGCATCATCAGACTGCGAATGTCATACGTCCGCATCACCACCCGCTTGTCGGCCTGGGTCTTGGTCAGCACCTCCAAATACCACGGCGTCACTTCATACATCACCGGCGTCTCTTCACTACTGATGCGCTTGATCAACAGCGCCAGCACAGTCCCGGCGGGAGCGGCCTGCAAATTGATGTCAATCTTCGTATCGGGATCAACCCCCGCGGCCCGCATGGCCTCCCAATCAATGACCAGCGGAATCCGCGTCACCTGCGACCACCACTCAAACGATCGCTGGGCCGAGGCCCCTTCAATCAACACCGGCTGGATGATGTCCCCCAACCGCTCCACGGGCTGGCGCGAGTCCACATCGACGGCGGGCTTTTCCTCCGCGGCCTTGGCCCGCGTTGCCTCCACGCTCTCCGCAGGCTTGGTTGCGGTCGGCTCTTGGGCTGGCGACGGCCACGCGAGGTTCAGCACCACCACCAGCGACACGGCGAGGCAGGGCATCCAGCGCATGACGGATTCCTTGTGTGAGAGGCGGCGTTGCGACGCTTTGATTCATTATCCTATGCTGCGGCCGTGGCCGACGCCGCCCAATCGCACGCCGACCGCTACTTCTCGCCGAAGTAACTCATGGCCATGAGTTCCTCTTCCACGCCGCGGATTTGCGTGAGCATCAGGTCCGGCGAATACAAGGCCCGGCACTCGGCCAAGCCATGCGCCGCCATGTCACGCTTGATCGACTCGTTGGCCAGGAACAGATCATCCAACGCCTCGCGCACGTTGAACCGCCCCGGCGAGGTGGGCGGCGGGGGCCAACGGGCATCGGAAACCCAAGCGTTGGTCACCGCCCGCAAGGCCTCGCGCAAGTCGCCTTGCAAAGCCTCCATCTCCACCCCGCGCCGCGAGGCCACAGCCCGAATGCCTTCCAGCACCGACAGGCAGACCGGGTCCAGCAAGCGCGAATGGGCGGTGTTGGCCCAGGCCTTGGCCGTGCCACCGTGCCAGGCCACGCCGTTTTCAATGTGGTCGATGCGGTCGTTGACCTTCAACTGCCCACTCGCCCCGACCTCGCGCGGCAAGGCCAACTCGTAACCCAATTCCTTGGCCGTGTCGAGCAACTGGCAAAAGCGGGTCACGCTGGCTGGCTCCGGCTCAAAGAACCGCGCTTGATGAAATTGCTTGACATAGAAATAGGCGCTGGTGCCGATGTACTCGGCATCCTCGGCATAGGGCATGATGAAACTGCCGCTGGAGGCGATGCGATCCTTCCAAGCCGTCAGCATGGCGCGGATTTCATCCAGGCTCACCGGTGCCTCGCGCATCCCCTCGGTGGCACCCATCAGATACCAGAGCATGGGGTTGGCCATGCAATCGGAACGGAAGATCATCTCCAAGCCGTTGGGTGCCAGCGAGGCGTTGGTCAGGTGCCGCAGGAACTCCGGCTTGTCCTGGATGTACTGCTCGATGCGAAAGAGGTGGTTCTTGTTGCTGTGGCCACGCACATCGTAAGTGAGTTTGGTGGCCTGGCGGATTTCGGGGAAGGAGAGCATGAACGAGTCGGCGTCCATGACCAGCCGCTTGAAGCCCGCAGCCTTGAAGATGTCAGGCAGAAACGACGCCCAGCCGCACTCGGGATTCCAACCCGTTTCGGGCCTCACGCCGGTGAACTTTTCCCAGGCGTCCAGCCCGTGCCGCAGCGTCGCCAGACCGACCTCGGCGGGAATGTTGGTGAGCATGATGTGGGTGAAGGGCGAGGCGACCGCTTCGATTTGCCCGGCCTTGAGAAGCCGCGACAGTTGCGCCAGCACCGCGGGCGTTTCCTTGGCCATGATCTCCAACGTTCGCCCCGAAGCCTCGAAGGCGATTTTGTAACCGCCTTGTTCCACGAGGTCGAATAGCGGGCGGTAGGAGTTTTCAATCACCCAAGCCCGGCGAGACGGTTCGAGTTGGGAGTATTGAAGGTTGCCGTGGGGCAGGAAGATGATTTTGGGTTGGGAGGGTTGTGGCAAGGGGGATGCTCCGATGGGGTTGTGCGTGATTATATCTTTCCGCGCGGGGCTGTAAACGTAAGCATCAACGCGCGAATATTTAGCCCCGGCGGCTCTGAGCCGGGGGCCGGGGGCCGCGGGCCGCGGGTGTCATCCAAAATAAATGCGTCACACATTCCACCCTTGCCGTGGGCAGCAAACGCCGTTGCGCGTCGCGGGGTGAAACGTGTACGGGCTGTGAATTCAACGATCCACCTAGTCCCCCTCGTCACGCTGTTGCCAGCTTATCCAAGGCGCTTTTTGCCCGCTTGACCTTCTCGAGAATATCGCTGGCCTTGGCTGTCGAGATGAACGGTTTGGGACGCTCGTTATGCCGCACCACGTAGTCGGTCAGGACCGCCTGCAACTGATCGAGGCTTTTTCTGGCTTTTTTCAGCGCAACTCAGCACGATGGCGTGTTCCGGTGGATTCAGGTACAGGCCCACCACATCCTGGAGCTTGGTGGCGAATTGCGGATCGTTGGAGACCTTGAAGGTCCAAACCCGGTGCGGCTTGAGACCGTGAGCCCGCCACACCCGCAGCACCGTCGAGCCGCTGACGCCCACCCGCCGGGCCATCAGGCCGCTGCTCCAGTGCGTCGCCTCCTTCGGGCGCTCTTGCGTGGTCAGACGCAAAATCTCCGACGTGGCCGCCGACCGCCGCGTCGCGGGTCGCCCGCCGCGGGGCCGGTCCTTGAGCAACCCCGCCACCCCCGACGCCAGGAAACGCCGTCGCCACTGCGCCACGCACTCTCGGCCGCAGCCCAGTTCCCCGGCGATCCGCATATCCTGCCAGCCCTCGGCGGCGCGCAGGACGATGCGGGCTCGTTGGGCCACACGCACCTGGACGGTGCGGCCGCGTGACAGGGCCGACAGCTCCCGACGTTGAGGATCGGTCAACAACACTTTCAAGGCCACTCGCATAGCGTGCTCCCAATCTGCC
>JBBRGB010000247.1:0-4769 GCA_038241095.1 Phycisphaerales bacterium | reverse complement strand
CGATGACCCTGCGCCACAGCGCGGGGCTCATGCGTTGATCCAGCGATAGGATGCCGCGCAGATTTTCAGCCGGGACTTTGGTCTCGGGGGCGAAGGCAGTTTCGATGAGTTGGGCCGCTTCCTGCTCCTGGCCGTTGGCCAAGCGCACCACGATGAACGAAGGCAGCACCCGTTGCGGCTCGGTGAGCGAGGCTTGCAGTTCGGTGAGAATGGTGAGCACCTGCTGGCGCTGTTCGGCGCTCATTGACCACGCCGACGCACCGGCCAGCGAGGCAAAGGCCAAGCGGGTTTCAAGGTCATCCGGCTGCACGGCATGGGCGGCCATGGCGTAGGCCAAAGCGCGACGGGTGTCGCCGAGTTGGAGCATGGCCTGCGACAGCTCACGCAGCGGACGGTTCCAATACGGGGCGACTTCGTTGGCGTGTTGGTAAGAGGCACGGGCGGCACCCGCCATCCCCCGCATGGCCAAGGCGCGACCCTCGGCCCAGTGAAACAGCGGATTGCTCGGATCCACCCGCTGGCCCGCCAAGAGTTGGTCGGCGGTCTGCTGGAGACTGATGTTGGCGAAGCGCGGCGGATCAACCTGCGGGCCGAGCAACGCGATCCAAGCCTCCGCTGTCGGCTCGGTCTTGCGTGCTTCAATCGACGCCAGGCGTTTCAAGGCGCGGGGCTGTTGATCCCGTGACATGGCCGCCAAGGCGTCGAGTGCCAGATATTCCAAAGGAAGCACCTTGGCGTCACTTCCCGCTTCAGCGCCCGCGGGAATGGCGACAAAACCGGTCGCTTCAAGTTTGTCGAGTCGCGCCAGCACACCATCGGCGTAACCGCGCAACATCAACCGACGCAAATACTCTCGCCCCACCCACGGCGAATCTACGCGATCCAGTTGTTTGGCCAACAGCGTGATCACCAGATCATGCGCCCCGGCGGCTTGAAGTTGCCCCACCAGCATTCTCAAGTCGCCCGCGGAGAGGTCATCACGCTCGGCGGCGGCTTGCAAGGTCGTCATGGCCGTCTTCATGTACGCCTGCTGCGCCGCGGCATCGCCCTCACGCCCCGCCTTTTCCCGCGCCACCAGATTCGCCCGCGCCCAGAGCGCCTGATGCACCACCACCTCCGGCGCTTCCTCCACCAACGCCCGTGCGTGCTTCAACGCCTCGGCCGCGGGCTTGCCACTGGCCGCCACCAGATTCAGATAAACCTCTTGGGCCCGCAGGTTCCGCGGCGAGGTCGTCACCGCCTGATCCGCCCAGAAAAGAGCGTCATCAATCTTGCCCATCCCCGCCAGCGCCATGACCCGGCCCAAGAGCGCCACATCACGCAACTCCGGCGGAATCACCAACGACGACAAGGCGTTTTCCGACCGCGCCAAGACCTCGGCATACTGCTTCTTGGCCAGCCGTCGATCAATGACCACGCTGAACACAAACGGATCACGCGGGAAGTTGACGATGAGTTCATCGGCGAGTTTCTCGACCTCTTCGTCAAAGGTGCCGAACTGGAGATAGAGTTGGAGCAGTTGCCGCCGGGCATCGTTCATGCCGGGTTTGAGTTCCAGCGCTTGCGACAGCGCAAGACCCGCCTTGAGCATTTCATGCTGATTGCCCCCGGCGGTCATGGCCTGCGCCATGCCCAACCGCCGCAAAGCCTCGGCGTCACGCGGCTTGCGGCTGACATAAGCCGCCAAGTCGGGCACAGCCTTGACAAACTGTTGCTGATCAAAGGCCGCGAAGCCCGCGTGGCGCAGGCGCTCTGTTTCGGCGTTGTAATTGCGGCTGCGCCAGAGGGCAAAACCCCCTGCCGCCAGAATCAGGGCCGCGGTCAAGGCGATCAGCAACGTCACCCGACCATTGGCCATCGCCCCGCGCCAAGCGCCGTCAACCACCGGCCCAAGTCGATGCGTCAACGGCGACAGCCTGCGTTGAAGTTGACGAATCTTCACAGGTGACGCCCCCGCAGAATGCGAATGACCGGTGCCACTTGGGCGACGAAGTTTTCGACCAGACTTCGCCGCTCGGCGGAGGAAAAGCTGCCATCGAAAATAAACTGCACCTGCGTGGCACCCCAAGGATCCAGCCACGGCGCTTTGTTGCGATCGGTCATGTCACCGGGCGTGGCCTGGGTCTGACCTTCGGGCATGATAAAGAAGTTTTCCACTCGGATTTGGTACACCCCGTCGCCGGCGATGCGCCAAAACTGGTATTCCTGACCATCAATGGCACCATCCTGCGCCCGCCAGCGCACCTCCCGCGTCTGCCCCAATTGCCAGCCGCTGGCCGGGTAACAGACCGGCGGAAAGTGGTAGGCCATGTCGCGGGCATAGCGGGTCTGAATCAGCGAGACGCTGAAAGATCGCCGACTGGCCTGGTCAGTGAAACGCACGCTGTAATAAGCGTTGGGTTTAAGCAGGCGAATGGCCGGGGCCGCTAGGTCCACAACCTGCCCTTGCCAGCCCTCGAAAGTCATGGGCATGCGTGCCACGGCCGCGGCGGCTTGGACGTGGTAGGCGGTCACCCCGCTGCCAATGTCGGATTGACGCCATTGCACCAGCAGCGTCAAGAGGATCGCCACGCACAGGGCCGGGGCCGCGTACATCCACCGGGTGGCGGGCACTCGCGCTGGCTGGACGCTTTCACTCGACCAAGGCCCTTGATGCACCCGCACCCTGGCCCAAATCAACAGCATCTCCACGGCCCGACAAATCAACAATGCCACGAAAAACATGACAAAGCCCAACATGTCATGGACGGCTTGGGCGGTGGCCTCGGAGCCGTAAACATGGGCGTAAGCCGTGGGAATCAGCCGCGCCAAGTTGGTGGGGATCGCCAGCAACGGCGCGGCGATGAGCATGGCGGCGCGGACTTTCCAATTGCGGCGAAAGACAAAAGCGTATGCGTAGAGAATCAAGATCAGGGCGATGGTCGAGCGCAGGCCCGCGCAGGCCTCCGCGACGTTGATCATGTGGCCGTTGACTTCCAGCGTGCTGCCGGACTGCACCACGTTGAGCCGCAGCAAGCGCAGGATGTCACCGGCCATGAAAGCCGAGGCGTTTTGCAACGGCACACCCGCCAAACGCTGCACCATCGGGGGCGGGGGGATCAAAAAGAACAGGGCGAACAAGGCCGGAGCGAAGCGGCGGAGCAGGTCCTGCCCAAACGCCGCCACCAGGACGCCAATGGCCATGACCGCCACGCTGGTGTGCCAAAGGACTTCACGGCGCAGGAAGTAACTGCCCGTATAAAGCCCGATGCCAAAGAGCAGGATCAACAGGCCCACCCAATAACCGCGCGGTCGCAGTTCCTTGAAGCGGTGGCGGCGCACGTAGAAAAGCAAGGCCGCGATGAAGGGCACGCCCAGAATGTGGCTCATGCTCTCGTCGCTGACGGCCTGGCGGTAAATGTCGCTCCAGACGGGCCATGTGGCGGGGATGAGCAAGGCCAGCATCGCCAGGGCCGCGCCCCAGCGCCACGACAGATGGCCGCCGGGCGGCGCGGGAGGTGGAGACGATTCCACGGTCGTGGGCGGCAACGGCGCGGGATATGCGTTGGCAGCAGTCTCGCTTGCGCTCGAAGAATCAGGATTCGGGATGGGATCGTTGAGACTCGTCAAAAATCAGCTCCGGAACATGTTTATCGGTCGGTTTTGCGAATGATGTTTCATGTGATGTGGGGGGGAAGACTCCCAGCCGCGGAGCGGCTGGGCTTTCGGGGGCATCCACGATTAGATCGTTGAAACTTTGTCGGATGTAGTTTGCCTTTCTTCGTGGCTTCGTGTCTTCGTGTTCATTCCACTCCACCGATTCACTGCGGCGCGGAAGAGCAGGCCCAGGGCGAAAGGAATGTCATCGATCAAGTATCGTCGCCAAAGCCTGCCGGGCTGTTGCAGCAGGCGGTGAGTCCATTCCAGGCCGCAACGCTGCATCCACAAGGGCGCGCGTTTGACCCGCCCGGCCAGGAAGCTGAAGCTGATGCCCACACCGATCCACCACTCCCCGCCTTGCCCGGCATCACCCACCGCGGTTCGCAGGGCCGCGATGACCCGCTCCTGTTTGGGTGAACCCAGCGCCACCAACACGATGTCAGGCCGGGCCGTGGCCAGTGTTTTACGTAAAGCCGTCATGTACGGTTCATCGTACTCAAAGCCGATGGCCGGGCATTGGACGCCGGCGATGCGCAGGCCGGGGCAAGTCCGTGTCAGCACCTGGGAAGCGACCTGGGCCGTGCCGGGATCGCCGCCCAGCAGAAATACACTTCGCCCCGCGACACCGGCCGCCCGCGCCAAATCGACCACCAAACTCGACCCCGCCACACGCTGGGGCAACGGCGTGCCTTGCACCCGACTGGCCCAAACCAAGGGCATGCCGTCGGCCACCACCAGATCGGCCCGCGACACCAATTCCCCAAACGCCGCGTCACAAACCATGCGGCGAAGAATGTCCACGTTGGCGGTGACGATCCAACCTCCCCGCCCTTGTTGCAGTCCCGACAGAATCCGCTCGATGACTTGCCGGGCCGTCAAACTGGCGATGCGATGCCCGCGCAAGATCACACCGGGCGTTTGATCCCGCGCCGGGGACGCAACTTCAGTCTTGGTGGTTGGGATGGGCATGACTGCGATCATCTTGAGTTTGTCAGACATTATGCATCGACCTGCCGGTTTCGCAGGCGTGGGTTACCGTAAGCTTTTAGGGTTTGCGGCAGAGCCACTATCGAAAGGACAGATCGATGCCACAGGATTCTATCACAGCCATCACTCACATTGGATTGGAC
>JBBRGB010000246.1:0-4788 GCA_038241095.1 Phycisphaerales bacterium | reverse complement strand
GCGGAGGTGGAGAAGAAGATTCAGAAAAGCCCCTCGGAAGCCTCGGAGAATGCAGCCGATGTTTCATGTGGGTGCGGGGTGGCGCATGGCGCGGCGACGGGGATCGCTAAACGCAAGCCTGAATTGGAGGCCGCGGTTGTGCCCACGCCGCCGTTTTGGGGGGATCGCGTGGTGGAGTTGATTGATCTTGATGAGGTCTATCCCTTTGTCAACAAGGTCGCGTTGTATCGAGGCCAGTGGCAGTTCAAGAAGCAGCGGCAGAGCGATGCGCAATACGAGCGACAGATCGCTGACGAAGTCGAGCCGATCTTCGCCCGACTCTGCGAAGAAGCCAAGCGGGAAAGCATCCTGCAAGCGCGGGTGGTGTACGGCTATTTCCCCGCCAACTCGCAAGGCGATGACTTGATCGTGTACGACCCGGCCCAGCCCCAACGCGAGATCGAACGCTTCACCTTCCCCCGCCAGTCAAGTCGGCAACAACTCTGCATCAGCGACTTTTTCAAGCCCGCTGACGGCGGCCAGAAGGACGTGCTGGCACTGACCTGCGTGTCGATGGGCCACGAGGTCAGCAAACGAACCAAGGCCCTCTTCGAGGCCAACAACTACAAGGACTATCTCTTCCTGCACGGCTTCGGCGTGGAGTGCGCCGAGGCCCTGGCGGAATACTGGCACATGCGCGTGCGACGGGAACTGGGCATCGCTGGCGATGACGCCCCCCATGTCCGCGACCTCTTCACCCAGCATTACCGAGGCAGCCGCTACAGCTTCGGCTACCCCGCCTGCCCGGAAATGAGCGATCAGGACAAACTCTTCCGCCTGCTCAAGCCCGAACGCATCGGCTGCACCCTGACGGAAAACTGGCAGATCGACCCCGAGCAATCCACCAGCGCCATCATTGTGCATCACCACCAAGCCAAGTATTTCAACGTGTGATTGAAAACCGCAATCCCCGAATCACGCGCCCAAGCCCACGGATGAAACCGCGGCTCCGAGCGGTTTCTTCCGTGGGATGGCCTTGGGTTTTCCCGTGTCATTGTGAATCAGGGAAAGTCGCGGGTCATCCCACAGAAGAGCCGCCGCCGCGGCGTCTCTTCTGTGGGATTGGGCCACGGCATCCGTGGGCTTGAGAATATGATCCAGTGATTCACGCCCACGGATCGCGGCTGGCGTCGTCCTCGACCGTCACGGTCGCCCTCGCCCCCGGATGCCCGATCCGCAGCAGCAGCGTGAAGGTGTAAATCAACAGCGTCAGCAGTCCGCCCAGACTCACCAGCACCATCACCACGCCCACCACCTGGCCCTGCAACAGCGCGCCCATGAGGCCCAAGGCCGTCATCCCGCCCAGCACGATGCACTGCATCAACAGCAGCACTTCGCAGGTCAACGTCTGGCCGCGATGGCCCTTGCGCACGCCGAAGGCCAGCGCCAAGTACGCCAAGCCGGGCAAGAAGCCCAACATTGCCACCGCCAAAGCGACATACGGCAGATACGGCCCGACGATGTCGAGTTGCTCGATCAACTCCGCGTGTTGCGGGTTGCTGGCATCGAGAAATTGGTTGGTGGGCATGACCGCCATCAAGCCGTAGATCAGCGAGCAGCAGCCCATCGAAAGCGTCAGGGCCGCCCCGGTGATCCAAAGAAATATCGCCGCTCGCTTCCGCGCCGCCCCGAAGCGCGTCGCAGGCGTCGGCTGATCCCATTCATTAAACACGGTCCGCGTCATGGCGGGCAGTTATACCAAACAAGGCCAAATATCATTTTTTTTGCCACGAGCCACGCACGAAGCGGCTCGTGGCTTGACCCTCATGCAAATCCACATGTGTTTGCCCTGCCTCCAGCGCCACCATCCGTGGTGACTTGCCGCCGGTGCTCATCATGGCAAGGATGTCCGCGGTGGGATGGTGGAAATCAAGGCCAAGAGGTGGTTTTGCCGCAGAGCATGGATGTCACCTTTTTCTCCATGCGCTGGCCCGCTGGCCCTGTCACGAAAAGTCACGCTTGACACTGACCAAGGCTTTTTCTACTGTTAAGGGCTTGCTTGAGCGGCTCCCCGCCAGCCGTCAAGCGCTCAATGGTGGCCGTAGCTCAGTTGGTTAGAGCATCGGGTTGTGATCCCGAGGGTCGGGGGTTCGAGTCCCCTCGGTCACCCTTTTTTACGACACTTCACCAACCGCCAAAACTGGCGTAAAACCTCTTGTTTTGGCTTTAATTACGTCAGCAACCAACGGCCCCATCCGAAGCTAGGCCTTGTCGGGATGCGACACAAAGCGACCGACTACGACCGTAGTTTGTGAGCGCTTTTCCACCTCTCAACCACGCGCCTAGCTGTGCCCGTGGCAGTGTTCCCGTTGTCTCTTAATCGTCTTCCCCATGCTGGTTCGTGGAATTGTCGCTGGATGCCAATCGCAATAAAATGCTGCGGGATTCGTTCTACCGGGGAACAACCATGATCTTCAATCGCCTATTTCTCATTGTTGTTGGTTCACTCCTTTTCACCGGGGTTGCTTTGGCGCAGCCGGCGGCGGACTTTCAGCGCGACTTCGGCAATCGGCTGCGACCCGCTTCAGTCATGGAAAAAGATCGGCTCTTCCAAGACCTGCTTCAAGCCGCCAACGATCAGCAGCGGTACCAGGCCCCGTACCGGCTTTTCACCGCCACCCGGCTATACGAAATGGCGCGACTTCGCCGCGAGGATTACGGTTTCGCAGCCAAGGCCTTGGGCGTCATGGAACAACTCGACCCGGCCCATCGCAAGGAAATCCTGACCAAACTGCTGGAGCTTTACCAGAAGGCCTACGGCGCCAACAAGGCCACCAACCTCGGCATGGGCATGGGCACCATGGAAGTGCATCTCCGCCTGGCGGGAGAAATCACCCGGCAAATTAACGAGAAAATCGCCAACTCCAACCTCACGCCCGACCAGTACGCCAACGAGGTGTTCGAGGCCCTGCTGCAAATCAAAATGGCGCAGGCCATTGGCGCGGAAGTGATGAATCGCGTCCGCGGCTACGAGCAACAACTCTTGGGCAAGCCGGATCAAGAAAGTGCGTTGGCGGCCTTGCGGGTGTTCCATGACAAGCTCGACGAGGTCATTCCCCGTGTGCTGGAACGGGTCGCGGCCTTGGAAAGCTATCACCGCACTTGCAGTGAGTTTGCCCGTTACAAGCGGCAACTGGCCGACAACGCCGAGCATCAGGCCGCGGCGGAAAAGCTCGTGAGCCTCTGCCTCATCGAACTCGATGATCCCCACCGTGCCTTGGCCTACGCCAAGGTTGGGCTTAACGCCCAGCGACAGGCGCTGTTGCCGCTATTAGATCGCCCGGTGCGGAGCGTGGGGCCATCGCAGGCGCTGGCCATCGGTCGGTGGTATCAGGAACTGGCGCAGGAGGCCCAGGAATCATCCCGGCCCATGATGCTGGCCTCGGCGAAGATTTATTTTGAGCATCACCAAGCCGTCGCGGCCCCGGATGACAACGACGCCCGGCAAACCTCACGGCTGGCGCTGGCGGCCATCGACGCCGAGTTGCCTCGGCTCGTGAGCGATGAAAAGAAACTCGCCAGCCTGCTCGGTGCCCGCCGCGACACGCTCAACCCGCCCGCCGTGGCGACTGGGTCACGCAACGATCCGTTGCTCCCCCGCCCCCGGCCCGATCAGGGCAATCAAGTGATACAGGACCCCAACGCCACTGACGCCAGCCCGCAGCGACGCCCCGCCGCCGCCTTGCCGGAAAAGGAAATCCTCAACACCGGCAAGAGCATCTTCGACTTCGGCCGCGATTGATGTGTTTGTCATCTTTGACCCCGGTAGGGGTCATGGGTTGTAGCCACGGGTGGAGCGGAGCGGAACCCGTGGAAGCGTGGCCCCGACATCTTCATCCCGCCCCGGAGGGGCGGAGGAAACGTGACGTCCACTGAAGGAATCGCCATGCCCGGCACATACGCGCGGATTCTCCTGCACATCGTCTTCTCGACCAAGCACCGTCAGCCGTGGCTCACACCCGACACCGCCCAGCGCCTGTATCCGTACATGGGCGGGATCGTGCGGGCGGAGAACGGCATGCTGTACGACATCGGCGGTGCTGACGACCACGTTCATTTGTACCTTCGTTGTCGGCCCGACAAGTCCGTGTCGGACCTGATGCGCACGATCAAGGCGCGATCGTCGAAGTGGGTGCATGACACGTTTCCCGCTCTTGACGCCTTCGCGTGGCAGGAGGGGTACAGCGTATTCTCCGTGAGCAAATCCCAGGAAGATTCCGTGAAGAAGTACATCGCGGGACAGCGCGAACACCACAAGAAGGAAGACTTCAAGTCCGAACTCCTGCGGATGCTCCGACTGCACGATATCGAGTTCGACGAGCGCCACGTGTTGGACTGAGCGTTCGCGCTGTCTGCGCCTCCTCCGCCCCGCCGGGGCGGGATGCACGATCGACGATGACCACGGGTTTCGCTTCGCTTCACCCGTGGCTACATTCCGCCACCCCTTCGGGGTGAAGAACATGCACCGATGGTCGTGCGGGAAAGATGTGTGCAAACTTAAGGGCTTACGCCCCACGGCTCTGACGGATTGTTCCGCCACGCCACGCATGATGTTCAGGCGTCCAAGCGTAGTTCCAGGCGTTCGATGTGGGTGGCTTGGCGGGTGGTGGGGTCGATGTCCACGATGACGCCGTTGAGGCGCATGTCGCCGTCGGCGACGTCGAAGGGGGCGGGCATGGCGGTGGACATTTGCGTCAGCACGCGGTCGATGCGTCGGCCGATGACCGAATCGAACGGGCCGCACATGCC
>JBBRGB010000245.1:0-4843 GCA_038241095.1 Phycisphaerales bacterium | reverse complement strand
TGTGGGTGGCGCTGGCGGCGTGGCGGCAGATCCACTTTGTCATTCCCGGTCTCAGTCCCGACTTCAACTGGTCGTCACTGGCCGACTGGCGCGGGCCGGGGGCCGTGGGCGGGCTGGTGCTCGTGGCGGCGATTGTCCTGTGGTTCATGGCCAGACGAACATTCACCGCGCCGGCGCGGCTGACCATTGGGCCGCTCTTGGCGCTGCTGTGCCTGCTCTTTGCCTCCGTGGTCTGGGCGCGGCTGGCCTCCACCCCCGCCACCGATCCGCAATGGAGTGATGTGCAAAATTGGGCTAGGCTCCACACGCCCAAGAACGCCCTTTTTCTCACCCCCATTCAACCCGGCGGTTTTCGCACGCAGTCGCAGCGGGCGGTGGTCGCCGAGTGGCGCGACGGCACGCAGCTTTACTTCGCCGCGGACTTCGCCGAGCCGTGGTGGCAACGGGTTAACGACTTGGCACCGGGCATGACCATCGCCCCCGATGGTCGGCGACTGCTGGTGCAGGGCCAGCCCTTGGAACAGTTCGACGACCCGGCTCTGATCGCCCTGGCCAAAAAGTACGGGGCCACGCACATTCTGTTGCCCGCCGGTTCGCCACGGAAACTGGCCCGGCTGTATTTCAACGAGCGCTGGGCGGTGTACGCTCCGGCCTATCCCCCCCCGCCGCCAGCGGAAGACTTGGCCGCGGCCCAGGGGCGGTTCATGCGCGATGTGGTGCTGCCCAACATCGCCCGCCACCGCCAGCGTGCCGTGCGCCTGCGCATCCTCGAAGCCGATGGCCGGCCCGCCAGTGACGCGACCTATGAAATCCGCCAGGTTGCCAATGCCTTTGCCTTCGGCGCGACGTTGCCAGCCTTTAGCAAGGCCACGGCTGATGCGGGCACGGACACCGGTCAAGACGCCACCGCCCCGCTCACGCCGGCGCAACTGGATCGCTTCACGGAAGTCTTCAACTTCACCGTCACCGGCCAGCCCGGCTGGTGGCTTTCCATCGCACCGTCATCCGACGCGCGTCGATATGAAGACCTCGACGCCTTGGTGCAATGGGCCACGCAACGCGACGTCGGCCTCGAGTTTTCCTTCCTCACCGGCTTCGCACCCGTTTGGGCCACGCTGGGCAAGGACCCCGACCGCCTGGCGCGCGTCGAAACCCACGCCCGGCAACTGCTGGAACGCTACGGTGACAAAATCGCCTACTGGCAATTGACGGATCAGGGCATCGGCTTGGAGGCGGCTCCTTCGCTGGCGAAGCTCGTCGCCGAGTTGGCGCCCAATGCCAAGGTGGGCGTCAGTGACGCGGCCCGGTTTTTCTCGCTGCGGGGCGACACCACCGCAGCCCGCGCCGCCGACATGCAACGCGGCCTGCCCGCCGTCACCGCCCTGCGTGACAAACAGGTCAACATCAATTTCGCGGCCCTGCACGGTCGCCAACCTTGGGGCCTCTGGCCCGATGCCCGCGCCATGTATCAGGTCTTTGATGCCTTTGCCGCCTTGGGCCTGCGGGTGCATCTGACGCAGGTGGCGGTGCCGGATCGCGGCGCGATCGAAGGCGGGGTTCGCACGGGCCACTGGACGCCGCAACTCCAAGCCGAGGGCTATCGCGCCATTTTCACTGTTGCCTTCAGCCACCCGGCCGTCGATGTCATCAACCTCGCCGGCTTCACCGATGACACCGCCATGTCCGGTGCGGGGGTGGTGAGTTCGTCGGGCGAACCCAAGCCGGCTTTTGACGTATTAAAAGACCTCATCACAAAACAGTGGCGCACGGAAAAATCCGGCCCCATGCCCTTGGACGGCGTGGTGAACTTCATCGGTTTCCACGGCGACTACGTGGTGACCCTCACGCTGCCCAATGGCAAAAAAGTGACCACCGCCTTGACGCTCCAACCGGACGACATCCCCGCCGAGTTCAACCTGATCCTCAACCGCGCCACCGCCACCCTTTCACCGGCACCTTGAAATGAACACGAAGACACAAAAACACGAAGGAAACCAAAACAGGAATGAGCGCAAGCCTCCAGCCTCAAGCCTTAAGCCTTACTTCGTGTCTTCGTGTCTTCGTGTTCAACTCCTTCTGATTCTGACCCTGACGCTGGCGCTCTTCCCCGCAACGCTCAACGCCCAGCCCGTGCCGGCCGATGCGCCTTACAAGAATCCCGATCTGCCTCTCGAAACGCGCATTGACGACCTGGTCTCGCGCATGACGCTGGCGGAAAAGCTGGCGCAGTTGGAGATTGAATCCGGTGCCAACGAGCGACTGGGCTTTCCCGCCATGAACTGGTGGAGCGAAGGCCTCCACGGCGTGTCCCGCGCTGGCAAGGCCACCCAATTTGTAGTGGCCATCGGCTTGGCGGCGACCTTCGACACCGAACTGATGCAACGCGTCGGCTCGGTCATCGGCGATGAGGCCCGCGCCAAGCACAACGAAAACCCCATCGGCCGCTATCGAGGCCTGACCTATTGGGCACCTTGCGTCAACATGTGCCGCGACCCGCGCTGGGGACGCATCGAAGAAGCCTACGGCGAAGACCCGTACCACACCGGCCAAATGGCCCTGGCTTACATGCGGGGCATGCAAGGCGACGACCCGCGTTATCTCAAAACCGCCACCACACCCAAACACCTCTTTGTCCACTCGCATGAGACGGAGCGGACCAAGAGCGACATCAAGATTTCCAATCGGCAACTCTTTGAGTATTACCTGCCGGCCTTCCGCGACACGGTGGTCATCGGCAAAGCGCCCTCGGTCATGACCGCTTTTTCCGGCGTCAACGGCGTGCCCTGCACCGCCCACAAGTGGATGCTCACCGAAGTCCTGCGAAACCAGTGGGGCTTCGACGGCGCGGTGGTCACCGATTGGGGAGCGCCCTTCCTGATGGTCAGCAGACATAACTATGTCCAAACCCGCGAGCAGGCGGTGGTCGCGGCTTTGGAAGCGGGCGTCGATGTGCTCTGCGAGCACAAGGGTGCCACAAACGAACTGGCCAACGTGGCCCAGAGCGGTTCGCTCAAACCCGAGGTCATGGACGCGGCGTTGCGGCGGGCGTTGAAAGTGCGGTTTCGCCTGGGGATGTTCGATCCACCGGAGCGGGTGAAATATACGCAATATCCGCCGAGCATGATCGGAGCGCCGGCGCACCAGGCCTTGGCGCTGGAGAGCGCGTTAAAGGCGTTTGTGCTGTTGAAGAATGAACCGGTCAAGGGTGGTTTCAGGCCGCTGTTGCCGCTGGAGGCGCGAGCGCTGAATTCGGTGGCGATTCTCGGCCCGTATGGCGAGGAGGCGCAACTGGGCGCTTACAGTGGCGACCCGGCCAACCCGGCGGTGACGCCCTTGAAAGGCATCAGGGATCATCTGCCCCCGCAAGTGGCGATTCGTTTTGTCCGGTGGGAAAGTCGCAGGAACGACGTGGACGCGGCAATCGCCGCAGCCACCGCCAGCGATGTGGCCATCGTGGTGCTGGGCATCAACAACAAAATCGAGCACGAGGGCCACGACCGCAAGGACATCGACCTGCCCGTGGATCAACAGGCTTTCATCGAAAAAATCGTCGCGGCCAATCCCAACACCGTGGTGGTGCTCGAAGGCGGCAGCCCCATCGCCATCAACTGGATTCAGCAAAACGTCCCGGCCATCCTCGCCGTCTGGTACCCCGGTGAACAGGGCGGCAACGCCATGGCCCAGGTGCTCTTTGGCCAGCACAATCCCTCGGCCAAGTTGCCGCTGACCTACTACAAGGGCGTCGATGATTTGCCCCCCATCGAGGATTACGACCTGACCAAAGGCCGGACGTATCAGTATTACACCGGCGAAGTACTCTACCCCTTTGGCCACGGTTTGAGCTACACGAGTTTCAGCTACGGCGACCTGAAACTCGCCAGTGATCGCATCGCCCCCGATGGTCGCGTGGAGTTGAGTTTCACGCTGACCAACACCGGCGACCGGGCCGGCGCGGAAGTGGCACAGCTTTACGTTCACGATCAGCAGGCCGACGTTCCCCGGCCGATCAAGCAACTGCGGGGCTTTGCCAAGGTGATGCTGGAGCCTGGGGAGTCGAAGGTGGTGACGATGAGCCTGCCGGCAAGTGACCTGGCCTTCTGGGACGAGGCCTCGCAGAGCATGAAGGTCGAGCCGGGCGAGATGGAATTGCAGATCGGCGCGTCGAGTGCCGACATCCGTTTGCGGAAGATGATCACGCTGCAACCGGAGTAGGTTCCGACTCATAGCCGCGGCGTCCCCGCTGCGCGCCTGCGGAGAAAAAGGGGACATCCACAATTTCCTTGGCACTGTGAAGACTCGAACGACAATGAAGCGGAAATTGTGGATGTCCCCTTTTTCGGATCCCCGCCCCGAAAAATGGGCAGACCTCGAAATCCCCTATCATGCGGCGCTCATGAGCAAACGTGGCGACATCCGAAGACTGGCGATGCAGGTGCTGTATCAGATCGACCTCCGCGGCGAGGCCGACCTGTACGCCATTGAGCAACAGGGCGACGACTTCGACACCCCTGAAGTCCGCGACGCGGGCCTGGCCTTGGCACGGGCAGCTTGGATCGACCACGCCCAGGCCGATGCGATGGTGGCGGAGTTGACCCCCGACTGGCCTACGCATCGCCAACCCCCGGTGGATCGCGCCATTCTCCGCCTGGCGTTTTACGAAATGACCAGCGGACACGCCCCGCCCAAGGTCGCCATCAACGAGGCCATCAACCTCGCCAAGGAATACTGCGGCCCAAACAGCCCCGCCTTCGTCAACGGCGTCCTGGACAAGGTCGCCCGCAAACTCCAAGAACAAAACCTCATCCCCGAAACCACTCAACACCCCCCCACCGATGACCTCGCC
>JBBRGB010000244.1:0-4859 GCA_038241095.1 Phycisphaerales bacterium | reverse complement strand
GATGAGGATGGCCATGCGTTTTCACTGACCAGTGAGCAACCGTTGGAAGCGGCGTTGCGGCATCCGCTGTCGCTGGCGTTGCTGCGCGAACAGTTGGGCCGATTGGGCGATTCGCCGTTTGAGTTGGGCCGGGTGACGCTGCGTGAGGAAGCGGGCGGGGCAGTTCAAGAATTGCCGGTGATGGCTCCCAAGAGTTTGCTCAACGATCTGCGTCGTCGGGCGGTGGAGGCGATGCTGCGGCTGCGTGATGCGGGGCGAAAGATCGCGGTGGTGGAGCGGGGGGCGTGGGCGAAGTTGCGGGAAGAATTCGCGGCGTTGCATCCGCCGAGGGTGGCGGGGGGGGCGGGGGAGCCGGGAGTGGATTCGCCGCGGCTGACGGTGTTGGCGCGAACGATGGCACAGTTGGAGGCGGTGTTGGCGTGGCGTTCGAGCGTCGATGCGGCCCGGCTGGCGCTGGTGTATTGCGACTTTGAGGACATTCGCCAGTATCCGCAAGCGGTGGCTTTGGCGCGGGCGGCGGGATTGCCGGTGGGCTTGGCTACGCTGCGGATTATCAAGCCGGGCGAGGATGGGTTGCTGCGTCAGATTGCCGGGGCTGGGCCGGACGCGGTGCTGGTTCGCAACCTTGGGGCGGTGCGTTATTTCAGGCGGGAACACCCGGCGTTGACGTTGATCGGCGATTACGCTTTGAACATCGCCAACGAGTTGACGGCTTCGGTTTTTGTGGAGGCCGGGCTGTCGCGGCTGACGCCGAGCTACGACCTGAACTGGTCGCAGCTAGCCGCCATGCTCGAGCGCGTTGACCCGGCGTGGTTTGAGGTGACGTTGCATCAGCACATGCCGATGTTCCACATGGAGCATTGCGTTTTCGCCGCCACGCTGTCGGAGGGGAAGGATCACCGCGACTGTGGTCGGCCTTGTGATCGCCACGCGGTTGATTTGGATGATCGCGCCGGGGTGCGGCATCCGTTGATCGCGGATGTGGGGTGTCGCAACACGGTGTTCAACGGCACAGCCCAGTCGGCGGCGGAGTTTGTGCCGCGGATGAAAGAGCGGGGGTTGCGTTGGTTCCGTGTGGAGTTGCTGCGGGAAAAAGCGGGGGAGGTGGGGCCGCTGCTGGATCGTTACGCGCGCGTCTTGGCCGGGTTGGACGATGGCGCGACGGCTTGGCGCTCGTTGCGCGTGCTCAACCAGTTGGGCGTGACCCGCGGCACACTGGAGCGGTGAATCTTTTCAAACGGGGATGAAACCGCCGATGAACGCGGATTAACGCTGATGTTCACAGATGAACACGGATTTGATCCACGCTATCTTGCGAGCCGCGACTGAAGTAAGCGGATTCCCACCAAGAGCCGCGCACGCAGTAAGCGGATTCCTTGGGTTTTGGCACGTGGTGATCGTCCGCTTACTCCGTGCGCGGCTCTTGGGGTGCCAGCAGGCCGCCGAAGTCGGCGATCATTACGCGGCGGACGCCATCGACCACGGCGTTGAAGGCCACCCAGCGCCAGGAGCGATCCCAGGCCGGGTGCGGATCGACGCGCAACGCGCCGTCGGGCTGGACCTTGGGTTGGCTGACCAATCGCACCACTTCGCGTTCCGTGCCCGCCTTCACGTCGATCCAGCGCAGGGGCGTCATGCCCTCGCGCGTCCAGCCTTCTTGGGCATAGGTGTCGGTGAGGATGTGGCGACCGTCGGGGTGAACGGTGGGGTGGCCTGAGCCGTGGATGGTCTCGATGATTTTGCCCAGGTCGCTGCCGTCATAGTTGACTTGCACCAGGTTGTATTTGGCCGCGCGAAAGTAGCCCAGGTTCATGGAGAGTTTGTCACCGTTGGGGAAGAAGTTGATGTGGTGGCCGCCGAACTCCCAGTATTTGGCGGGCACGGCATCGTGGATGTCGGTGCCATCGGGCCGCAGGGTCAGCACATCGAAGCGGACGCTGCGGTGGTCGCGGGCAAAGGCGTTAAAGACGTTGGCCCCGGGGTTGGGGTAGCGGCGAATGGTGAAAATCATTCGGTGGCCGTCGGGGCACCACTTGCAGTGGAAGCCGTAGATTTCCCACTCCGCGAGTTGCTCTTTGGAAAGGTCGCGCAGATCGGGGATGTATTGCACGGCATCGGCCAGCGAAAGCACGAGTTTGCGTTGGCCCGTTTGCAGATCGACGAAGAAGAGGCCGTCGTCAGCGGGCGCGCCGACATTGCGGCCGACGTGCTCATCGGGCAGAAGCACACCGTAGCCCATCTGCGTGCGGCGCATCTTTTCCATCGAGGCCGACGCGGCAATGCGGCCATCGGGTGAGACTTGGTACACCCCGCCCCGCCAGCGTTGCGATTCGCCGGTGAGGGGGTTGAGTTTCACGACCATCGGCGTCCAAGTGTCGGTGTCCACATCGTTGAAGACCAGTGCTTCATCTCGGCCAGTGGACTGACCCGCCCAGTTGAGGTTGCAGCCCATCTGCGTCTCCCAGCCGCGGGTGGTGGCGACGACTTTTTCGCCGCCGTCGCGGAGGTCGATCAACACCACTTCGCCGGCGTCGCCGGGCTGGGGCATCCGCTCCTCGGTGGGCATGCGGAACACGGCCATGTACCGACCGGAGGGACTCATGGGGCTGGTGTCGAAAAAGCGGTGAATGCACCGGCCTTCGTGAGGCGTGACGCACCAGACGGGCACATCGGTTTGGCCGGGGCGAAAACGGGGAAAGCTGGAATGGATGGTGATGGCGGAAGGGTTGGTGGGCATGGTGATTTCCAAGGATGATTCGGGCCGCATTTTACATCGTTTTTAACGCGAAGGGGCGAAGGGGAGCGAAGGGGCGAAGAAGAAAAAACAAGAGATATTGTTTCTTGGCTTCGAGTCTTATGTCTTGAACTTCGCGTCCTTCGCGCTTCTTCGCCCCTTCGCGTTTAATCGAAGTACCCCAAGCGCACCCTTCACGGCGTGGCTTCGTCGTCGCTGGGCGTGCCGATGGCGAAGGAAAAGGTGCAAGCGCCGCCGCCTTGCGCCACGCGGAAGAGCACGCGGTTGATGCCGGGGCGGAGCGTGGCCTCTTGCACTTTTTCGCCGAGCTTCCAGGCTTTGTTTTCCTTGCTGGCGCTCCAGATTTCACTGCCGTTCAACCAGACCTTGCCCACGTCGTCGGCCCCCATCGCCAGCTTCACGGTTTCGCCGCGGGGCCACTCAAACTCGGTGTAGGCGTAATAAACCGCTTGGGTTTGCAGGTCGGGCGGGTCGATGCCGGGCTTGGGGCTTTGCACCTTTTGCCAAGTGATTTTGTGGCCGTTGTCACCATCGTATTGCGCGTTCAAATCGACGCCCGATTCGGGTTGCAAGGCTTCATCGCGATGGATGCCAAGCGGGTCGGCAAACGGGCCGGTGACCATCCACGAGCCGATGTACTGCCACTCTTTGACCCCTCCGATTTTCAAGGCCCCATCGGGCAGGAGTTGCAGGGCGGAACGGACGAAGTCGCGGTCACGGATGAGGCCCGCCTGGTCGTCGCCGGGGATGTTGGCGGTGGGATCGAGTTGCCAGAGCTTGCCGCGCAACTCGGCGAGGCGTTCGACGGCGGCGTCTTTGTTTTCTTGACTGGCATCGGCATGTGCTTGCGCCAAGAGCAGCAGTTGCCCGCTCTGCGAAAGCAGTGTCGGTTGCAGCGATACATCCGCGCCTTCCACGCCAGCTTCAATCCACGCCGCCAACGCCAAGGCTTCCCCGGCGGTGAGTTCCCCGCGCGGCTTGGCCGCTAGGGACAGCTTCTCCCGCAACGCGGCATCCGTTGCCCCGGCCTTGTCGCCCAGCAAGGCCAAGGCCTCGGTTGGCTCATTGAAATAGAGCGCTAAGGCCACGATGGTCTTGCTTTTTTTCGCCGCGTCCACCTTTCCCGCATTGGCGGTCAATGCCTGGCGAACCGCTTGCACATCCCGCCACTGCCGCGCCAAGGCTTCGTATTTCGCCGCGGCCCGCTGGCTTTGCGCCAGGGCATCCAACTTCAATTCGCCAGCCCACGCCGACACGGCCTTGGCCTGTCCAAGCGCCTGTTGATAATCATGCCCGCCCGCCAGCGCCTCGGCCACCGCGAGTTTTTCCTCCACCAGTTTGAGTCCCACTTCCCTGGCCGCCCCTTGAGCGCGCATGCGAAGCTGCGAAGCCGGGGCGTGTTGGGTCAGTTCCAACAGCATGTCCAACGCCTTTTCGCCACCGAGTTGCTCCAGCAGATCCATGGCGCTTAGGTAGCGGGCCAAGATCGGCGCGGGTAGATAATCGCGCTTGGCATTATTGGCCACGGCTTGGAGTCGCACCCGCATCTCCGGGGATGTGGCGGTTTGTTGCAGGGCTTCGAGCCGGTGCAGCAGCAGCGAACCCTGGGCCGTGAGTTCATCGCTGGCGGCTTGGCGCTGGGGCCAACTGTCGCTGTCGAGTTGCGCGATCAGGGTTGCGAGGCGGGCCTCGTCGATGGTGAGGCTCCGCGTCAGTTGGGCTGTGAGAAAGTCCAGCGTTTCATCGCCCCGCGCCAGCATGGCCTCTTTGGCCGCGGGTGCGTCCTCTTGGTTGGCCGCGAGGGTGGTCCAGAGTTGTTCGAGGCTTTGTTGGGCAACGGGAGGTGGGTTGCTCTCTTGAGGTGCCACGGTCTGGCCTTGTGCGGTGGTGATCGCCAAGGTGGCGAGGATGACGCACACCGACATGGACATCACGCCAAGGGTCAGGCGTACACGGATGGGAATGCGATGGGAGATCGACATGTCATCAATGTACCCGCTGGGAATGAGGCTGGGCAAGGTTGAAAAAGGTTCGTAGGTTTTGGGTTCGTCGGGCTTGGAATCGCTGGGCAGGGTTGTGCGCTTCTCGCGGCATGGCCCAAAGC
>JBBRGB010000243.1:0-4861 GCA_038241095.1 Phycisphaerales bacterium | reverse complement strand
CCCCCCCGCAAAAAAACATCCCAAAGCCCACCCGCTCCTGCGGGTGGGAATCCTCACACCCATCAACCCATCGCGGCAGCTCGCGTTGCCTTTTCGCGCCACAGCACTCCGCTTCGCTTCGTGGCTAAACGGGTTGGGATTGCGACTCGCAAACGATTACTGCGCCGGGGCCATGTATGCGGCCAAGCCGACGCCGCCTTTGATGTTTTCCACGCGCATCAAGAGTGAGTTGATGCCGGGCTTGAGGCGGACGAGGCGGAAGCCTCGGTAGTGGAGGTGGGCCTTACGGTTGCCATCCTCGGCACCGAAGCTGAAGTTCCAAGGGTACTCTTCGCCGTGCCACTTGGGGGCCTCGATTTCCGCGCCATTTAGCCAGACCCGAGGGCCGTCGTCGGCTCCCAGCGCCAGCCAGACTTCGCGGGCGGTTTCGCTGCGGATTTGGGTGAAGGCGTAATAGACGGCGTAGTCGGCTTGGACGGGGAACATCAACGACGGGTTGGCGCAGCGGTGGAACTGCCAGCGCAGCTTGCGGCCATCGGGGCCGATGTACCGGCCGTCGAGATTCACCACGTTTTCGGGCGTGTACTGGCGGTTGACATCGGCGGAGTTGCCGGAGGTGAACGGGCCGATCAAGTACCAGCTTTCGATGAACTGCCAGTCGGAAGGAAGCGTGCCTTGGCCCAGGACTCGGCCGGGGCCGGCGGCGGTGCGGAGTTTGTTGGCCGCGGCGGGGTCGTCGCCACCGCCGACGTCGGGCGGCCCCCAGGATTTGCCGCCGGGGCCTTTGCCATGTTCACCTTTGCCGGCGATGGGGTTGCCATCGGCATCGGTGCCGCCAGCTTCGCCGTGGCCGGAGGAATCGGAGTGCTGGCCATTGGCCGCGTCGGCCTCGGCTTGGGTCATGGGTGTGGTGGTCAGGGCGGCGGTTCCCTTGGCGGCTGAGAGAATGGTGGCCGTGGCGTGGACCATGGAGCCGGTCTCGTTGACGGCCGTGGTCAGTGCCTCGGTGTGCTTTTCGTAAGCGCCGCCGGTGGACACATCGCCATCCAACGCGCCTTTGGCCAAGGCGGGGCGTTCGGGATTTGCCACGGCGGTGCTGGCGCGGGCTTGGCCGGGGGAAGCGCCGGTGCTGGAGGCGGTTTGGGCGGCGAGAATCTGGCCGTACAAATCGGTGGCTTCTTTTTCCGCTTCCACGGCTTTGTTGTAGAGATCGGTCAGGGAGTTTTCACCGTTGGGCGCTGTGGTCGGTTCGGAAGTGGTCGCGGCGGTCGTGGCCGGTTCGGTTGTCGCGGGGGTGGTGGGATCGGTTGCGGCGGTGGTGTCGCCGGCATCCGGTGGCGTGGCTGGATCGGTGGTGTAACTGGAGGGCTTGGTGTCTTCCTTTTGCGCCAAGGTGGCCTTTAAGGCTTCCTTGTCCAGGGGCTTGGGTTCCGGCTCGGCGTTGAGTGCGGCGACGAGTTTTTCCTGCTCCGCCAAGGCCGCGGCTTCATCGGCGCGGCCTTGGGCTTGGAGGTCCGCGATCACCCGCCCATGCCCGGCGATGGCGGTGATGGCTTCCACGCCACGTTTGATCTGATAGTCGTTTTGTTTCTTGGTCTTCTGTGTCTCGGCCAGGGCACGCTCAACATTCTTGCCCGCATCACCGCTGTCGCGTTCCACCCACTCCACCCGTGCCCGTTGGTCGTTGGCCTGTTGCTTGGCGACTTCCTGGGCGTCGTTGGCTTGCTTTTGCAGGCTGTCGAGTTTGGCGTCGTCCAGCCAGGCCAACTCGGCGGCGAGGTTCACCTGCAACTGCTGAATCCTGGAGATGTCACCCCGCACTTGGCCCGATAGCTTGTCGGCTTCCAGCATTCGTGTTATCAGATCAGCGAGCTTTTCCTTGGCCTCCGTCAACCGCTGGTTCTGATCTTCGATCTTGGCCAACTCCCGCCCTTCGCTGGCCAAGGCCGCGAGCAAGGGCGCGTTGGCGTCCTGCTTTTCAATGGCCCCGCGCTGGGCGGCCAAGATTTCCTCCAACAGCGCCAAGGCTTTCTCCTTGGCCTCGGCGGGACGATCCTTGAACTGCTCGGCGAGCTTTTCCAACTCCTTGTCGCGCAGCTCTTCCATTTGCCGCTTCATCTCCTCGATCTGTTCGAGGTTCTGCTCAATCTCACGGCGATTGATGTCGCGGAGCTTGTGGGCCGCTTCGTTTAACTTCTCGGCACTGAGCTGTGACTTGCGCTGCACGGGTTTCAGATCGTCGCGCTGGCCCCACATGATCACAATCACCAGCACCACCGTCAGGTGCAGCGCCACCGAGGCCAAGAGCCAAGGCCAGAGTCGAAACGGTTTTTGAGGCTGCGTGGCGTGGGGGGGCTGGGGCATGGTTGCGTCCGATCATTTATTCAGATTTGTGAACCACCAAGGGCACCAAGAGCACCAAGGAAGGCGGGGATTTTGAACACGAAGACACGAAAGCACGAAGGGAAGCGAAGGAGAGGTAGAGTTTTCAACCGGTTGTTTTCTATTTTTCCAACCTTGTTCTTCCATCTGTGTTCATCTGTGCTACTCCCACCCCCCAAACCACAGACGCGCCAAGTCCGTAAGCGTTACCGGCCGGGGTTGTCGCGGACGTGGAAACCCACGCGGCGGAGGCCGAAGAAGGAACATTGGTCGATCAGGTGCAGCACGTCCTGATACGCCGTCAAGCGGTCGGCGTCGATGCGGACGCGGGCCTCGGGGTTGGCCTTGCCCAACTGCTCCAGCGTCTCGTGCAACTGCTGCACCAGCACCGGTTGACCGCCCATGTAAATCTGACCCTCACGATCCACGCCCAAGACCAGCGTGCCATCGTCGAGCTTGGTGGCAATGGCCATCGCGGCATCGGGCAGTTCCACCGGCAGTTCGCGGTCGAGTTTCTTCAACGTGGTGGCCACGAGAAAGAAAATCAAGAGGAGAAAAACACAGTCGATCAGCGGAGCCATATCGACGGTGATGTCGTCATTGTCTTCAAGGCGTGCCCGCATTCATCGGCCCTCCTTGACCACAGGCTTGGCAACGCCGGCTTTCCCGCTTGCCGCAACCGGATGGGCATCACCCGTGCCGTTGCGTTCCCGCGGCGAACCGCCCCCGGAATCACCCCCGGAACCATCTTCGCCCTGGTGGTTCTCCTCCAACACCGCGATCCGCCATTCACTGAGCGTTTCGCTGACCTGCGCTTCCAAGCGGGTCGTCAAGAGCGTGGTGCGGGTGCGGAGAATGTGGTAGCAGCCCAGGGCGGGCACGGCGATGATCAACCCCATCGCGGTGGTGACCAAGGCGAAGGATATTTCCGTGGCCATCACCGAAGGATCGCCCATCGACCCGGCCAAGGCCACGGCCTCAAAGGCGCCGACCATGCCGATGACCGTGCCCAACAGTCCCAACAACGGGCTGAGCGTCGCCACGATCGCCAACGGATAGGCCATTTGCATTTGGTGCCGCATTTCCCGGCCGGCCTCGTCACCGGCGACCAAGGATATTTCCGAGAAGCTGAAGCGCCGGTGCCGCACCACGCTGGCCAGCACGCGGGCTAGCACGCTGTTGTTTTGCTGGCATTGGCGCAGGGCCTCGTCGTATTGATGCCGCTTGAGCAGTTCCAGCACCCGCGGGGCCAAGCCGTCGGGGCAGATGGTCGCCCGGCGAAGGTTGAAGACGCGCTCGATGACAAAGGCGAAGGCGATGATCGAGAGGGTGATGATGATGTAGCCGATGTACCCGCCGGCTTGCACCTTGCTCATGAACTCGT
Organism: Phycisphaerales bacterium; assembly: GCA_038241095.1. Taxonomy (GTDB): domain Bacteria; phylum Planctomycetota; class Phycisphaerae; order Phycisphaerales; family Phycisphaeraceae; genus JBBDMX01. Next base: position 1,095 of record JBBRGB010000243.1, on the reverse strand, counting down.
CGAAGGCGGTTTTTTCGACGGGCTTGTCGTCGCCGGGGTTGTCGGTGGTCGCAAGTGCGGCGGGGGGGGTTGCCTCGGTCGTCGCTTCACTCGTTGTGGCGGCGTCCGGCGCGGTGGCCGAAGTGGCCGCCTTGTCCGGCGTTGGCTTGACCGCCGGAGCCGGGGTCGTGGCGGAACTACCGGGGGCGGGGGTGGGGGTGTTCTGCCCTGAAACTGTGCCGCTAAAGGCAAGCAGGCTCAAGATCAGCGCCGCGGACAACATTGCTCGCTTCAATATCACGGGTGAAAACTCCAAGGGTGAGGATCAACGAACCGCAAGTGTAATCAATCGTCGGCAATCATGCGACAATAAAAAGCGAATCCCTCAATTCACTTCCCGCCTTCTTCCAGCCGCGGCGATGAGCGCCTTTAGCGGAACTCGTGGAAGGCGTCGATCATGGCGGCGATGTTGGCGATGGGGGTGCGGGCTTGGACGTTGTGGATGGCGTTAAAGACGTAGCCACCACCGGGGGCGAAGGTTTCCAAGCGTTCCCGCACCTGTTGGCGGACTTCGTCGGGCGTGCCGAAGGGCAGGGTGGGTGTAAACGGAAGGCGTATATGGGACGAAGCGCGCGATATATAGATGAACGGGCAAGGCTTTCGCAAAGCGGCACTTACGAGAAAATCACGAACGGCGGCGCAGTTGGCATGAACCAGCCCAAACAGCCCATTTCGGCCAAATCGCACTCCGCGCGCGATTCCTCCACATCTCAAGCAAACAGCTTAATTGCAGGCGATTACGCTGTTTTGAATTCCAAGAGGAATCGCGCGCCGCGCGCGGTTATTGCGCGCCATCGACCTCAGAACTCCACAAATGGATAACTCGCCGATTCTTGCGAATCGGTTTTGAAAGTGGCCCGGAACGAGCCTCGAACGACCTTCGACGGTCGTTCTCAGGAAGATCGCCGGCGGCTTTTCATACCAATTTTACGTCATACGTATAGTTTTGATCCAGTCGAAGCAGGTCATGCTTCGGACGTAGGCGGGGTCGGCGGTCAAGCGGCGAATGCCTTGACTCAGACGTTCGGCCACGGCTTGAATGCTCGGCATCGCATC
>JBBRGB010000242.1:0-4984 GCA_038241095.1 Phycisphaerales bacterium | reverse complement strand
GCCATGCCGCCCCGCGCCGAAGTGAGCCTGGAAGACTTGGCCGATCACATCGACCACATCTGCCAGTTGGCGGGCAACGTCAAGCACGTGGCCATCGGCAGCGACATGGACGGCGGCTTCGGCGTCAACGATATGCCCCGTGAAATCGACACCATCGCCGACCTGCGCCTCCTTGGCCCGGTGCTTAAAAAACGCGGCTACAGTGACGCGGACGTGGTCGCCGTTCTGCACGGCAACTGGCTGGCGTTCTGGCGTCGCACGTTGAAATAGCGGGACAAGGTTGTTTCGCGGCAGGGGCGATTGCGTGAAGCGAACGATCCCTTACGCCGCCGCTTCGGCCTGCGCCTCCTCGGGGGCGAACTTCATCTTGCGCTTCAACAGGTCCATCAGATGCTCACACTCGGCTTCGCTGTTGGGCGTCCAAGTGGCCCAGTGGGTGTCCACGGCACACTTGGCAACCCGCACCCCGTCGCGCACAAAACCGCTCAATCGCTTGTGCGAAAGCATCTCGACCATCTCGTTGGTCAACGGAACGCAGACCAGCGGCATCTCCAGCCGGGGCACGAGGTAGCAGAGCGTTTCGGTTTGGGACTCGGTCTGGGAGGTTCGCCGCGTCCTGCCGGTGCGTCCCTTTCCCCGTGTGACGGAGGGTTCATCCTCAGCGCAGAGCGCCGGCGTGTAGGTGTATTGCAGGGACCATTTCCAGCTCGGGCCGTACCACATGATGGTCTGGTCAATATCGTCGAAGGTTGCCAAGGCCGCGATGAGGCGGTCGAACTGCCGACGGTTATGAACTTTGAGCGGGTCGAGCAACTGCGCCAAGGTGGGCTTGGTCCAGCGGTCAAGCCAGGGGACGGGGGTGGAGAAGGTTGCCATGACGAAACGCTTTCGTGGCTAGGTTGTTAAAACGGTCGTAAGGAAAACACGCGGGTTGATGACGGTTATACGAGGGATGGTGGTCAGTGGTTCCTGCCGTGGCACTTCTTGTATTTGAGGCCCGAGCCGCAGGGACAGGGGTCGTTGCGGCCCACATTTGCGGGCATCGCGCCCCGAGGGCCGGCGGCGGGACTGGCGGCGGCGGCCACGGCGGCGGGAACGGTGGCCGTGGCCGAGGAAGCCTCCTGCGGGTCGGGCGGAACCTCATTGCGACGCAAATACTCCGCCAACCATTGCATACGCGGCATGGCGTGGGCGTAAAACATCATGTAGGCGTCACAAAGCACCGTCGGCTCGGGCACTTCGCCCCCGTAAGCCCGGTGCTTGGGGCATCCGCCATGACAATAAGGCTTCCACTGACAGGCCTGGCATTTGGCTGGCAACTTCTGCTTCCGCACCGCAAAAGCGCCCAGCCGCTGACCATCAATGCGGTCGTACCAGTCGGCGTCCAACGCGATGGCCGTGGTCGTCGTCGTGCCTTCCTTTGAGTCGGCTTGGGCACCCTCACGGGCATACCCACGCGCCACATCTTCCACCGAGTCAATGTCCATGCCCGCATGAACGCTGTTCTTTTCGTAGCCTGAGCCATGCACCGTCAGACTGGTCGCTTGCGCCCCATCAAGGTGAATGTCGTTGACCCACCCCGGCTCGCCGATGCGTGCCAACTGCCAGCGGCGTTCCACAAAGTGGTCGCAGCCGAACACCGCGCCATCGTGTTCGATGGTCAACTGATTGTGGCACGAGCCATCCAGAATGCAGAAGGGCATCACGCTCAGCACGAGTTTGTTCAGCACCGCGTCAAAAATGCGCACGCTCACCCGCTTGCGGTACTTTTCAAACCACAGGTCAAACGCCTTGCACAGAAAGCGACCGTAAGCTTTGGGATCGGGCGAATAAGGTGCCAAGATGTTCTTCGAGGGATCCGTGGGATCTTTTTCCCATTCGATGGCGGGGATGAACTGCAACCAGCGCGACCCGAGGTTGAGCAGGTAGCCCATGATCTCTTCGGGGTAATTGACGTTGTGGTTGTTGAGCACGCAGAGGATGTTGTAGTCAACCCCATGTTTTTGCAGGAGTTGCATGCCGCGCAGGACTTGGTCGGATGAGCCTTTGCCGCGGTTGGTCAGGCGATAGTGGTCGTGGAGCCGGGGCGGGCCATCAACCGACAGGCCGATGAGGAAATCGTGCTGTCGCAGGAACTTGCACCAGTCGTCGTCGAGCAGGGTGCCGTTGGTTTGCAAGGCGTGGTGAATGCTCTGGCCCGGCTTTTTGTATTGCTCCTGAAATTCAAAGGCTTTACGAAAAAAGTCAAGCCCCGCCAACGTAGGCTCTCCCCCCTGCCAAGCGATGGTCACATCCTGACCAAAACGGGGCAGCACACTGGCGAAAATCTCCTCCAGCGTCCCCAGGCTCATCTTGTGTTCATGCCCATCGTAGATGGTCTTGGTCGGCAGGTAGTAGCAGTAAGTGCAGTCCAAATTGCACAAAGCCCCCACCGGCTTGATCATCACCGTCACACGACTCGGCTCAATGACAGGCAGCGACATAAGAAGCACATTTTAACAGAAAACCCCCGCTCTTTCAAGTGTCCATTAACGCAATAAACAACAGTGGTTGCGCGATTTATGGGAAAGCAAAGCTGGCCCAAAGATCAACTGCAATTGAGTCTCATGGGAGCGTTTGTGTTGGTGGGCACGACCCGTGTGGATTTCCAGCCGCATCGGCATCCACAGGGGGACAACGGTGGGGGGGGCAAGGAGCAGAAAACACGGAGAAATGGTGGCCCAACCCCCCAACGCAAACCGCATGGAAATCCCAATTTGACAGAATGCCCGTCAAACGTATAATGGGAAAACGACTGCGGGGTAGAGCAGCATGGTAGCTCGCAAGGCTCATAACCTTGAGGTCGCAGGTTCAAATCCTGCCCCCGCTATTATCCTCCTAAAGAGGGCTGGATAAAGGCTGATCTCGACCGAACGCCGGTCAGGATCAGCCTTTTTCATTTCATCCACGTCGCCAAGAGTCGTGTTTCTGAATCGACGGGCCAAGGACGGGTGCTCAAGATGGAGTATGAAGCAACGGGTTTGGATGATCCTGATCGCTGTGCCGAGATCCCGGCCGGCATAACCCGGACTCCGCGTCGCTTGGCTCCGATGGCCTTTTGTGTCACCCCGATGCCTACTTGAGGATCAGATCGCCGTTGAAGGATTCGGTGAAGTCGAAGACGCCGTGGAAATCGCGCAGCGTGTCGTCATCGGTCTTGCGCATCATGCCCGCTTCGACCATGGCGTACACGATGTGGCCGAAGTCTTCGGTGCTGTTGATGTGCCAGTAGCGCAGGACGGTTCGCGCCATCAAACCGTATTGCCGCAAGGCGTAATCGCGCAGGCCCCAGCAAAGAGCCGCGCCACCAACATGCCGGCTGGTATCGGAGTCGTTGGTATTGTCCACCAACTCGGCCGCTTTTTCAAAGACCGCAGCCACCTTCTCGTCTTTGGCATCGATGGATTCAGGGGCATCGGAACTTTGGTCACTGTCCTTGTCGGGCGGGTCGCCATGCACGCGGCGAACGGTGAAGTCCAAACCTCTCTGCACGAAAACAAACGCATCCAAGGGGTACTTGGTGGCGCGGGCAATGGCGGGTAAATCGAGTGTCGCAGCCATAGTTCTTCTCACACACTCCGGCGATCCTTCACCGGGTGTGCGTAATTATACGACCGTTTGACCAAAGTGGAAGAGTTTTTGCGCCAAATAGTTCTGACATCAGGGCAGGGGCAATAGATGCCGCAGCGGGTCGCGGGCGGCCATGAGAAGCAGGGCGGCCGCGGCGAGGTACGGCCCGTAGGGAATCACGCGGGCCTCGGCACGGTTGATGCGGCTGGCCAAGAGGGCAATAGCGGTGTAAAGCAAGCCCATGAAAGGGGCGAGAAAAAAGACCAGCACGGCATCGTAGGCCCCGATGACCGCCCCGATGGCGGCCAGCAGATGCACATCGCCCAGGCCCATCGCCTCCTTGCCAAAGGCCAGCGTGCCGGCGATGCGGGTGGCCCAGATGATGCCTCCGCCCAAGAGGTAGCCCCAGGCCACGCCGGCGAGCACCTTGAGAAACGGTGAGGCCAGGAAATCGTGAGGCAGCCATTGGTGGCCCGCGCCCGCGCCGAGAAGAATCGGCATTAGGAAAAGCAACTCTTTGCAGACCTCGCGGCGGGGATGGGGATGCGCCAGCCATTCTTCGGGGGAACCGAGGGTGCCGGGGGGGGCGGGGTCGGTGGACGCGGTGGCGTTGGGCGGGGGTGTTGCGACTTCGGTTTCGCTGGCCGTGGTGAGCGCGGGATCGGTCACGACAACGACATCGCTTGTGGACGACGCATCGGCGTTGATAGTCAAGGGGGCGTCTTCCACGCCGGTCAGGTCGCGTTGGCTTACTGCGGGATCATCCGTGAAACTGTGGGGCAACACGCCCATCCACAACATCGCGTTGGCCAGCGCCAAGCCCGCGGCAGCCCCCAGCAGACTGCCCCACCAAGTCGGCTCCACAATCGGGGAAACAAGTTGCATGGCGGGGTTCCACCACGTCGCGGCGGGCAGAATCGCCAAGGCTAGCAGGGTCACCGTCCAAGGAATTTGCAGGGGGATGATGTAGAGCCGGGCGTCAATGAACGTGGCCGCGAGCAAACCCGCCAGCAGCGCCAAATGAACGACTAGCGCCGGCCAGGATTGTTGCAAGGTGGCGATCTGAAAGTCGCCGCGCCAGCCCGACATGTAATAGGCCCAGAACAGACCGGCGAAGAGCAGGGCGGTGACGGCCTCGACGATCGGGTACTGCACGCTGATGGGCGCCTTGCAATACCGGCAGCGGCCCCGCAGCCAGAGCCAACCCAGCACCGGCACGTTGTCATGCCACGCCAGCCGATGATCGCAACGCGGGCAACTTGATGGCGGATGCTGCAGGCTCCGGCCTTCGGGCTGGCGGTACACCTCGACGTTGAGAAAGCTGCCGACGCAAGCGCCGTAGAGTGTTACGAGAATGTGCCAGGGCCAGAGCGGC
>JBBRGB010000241.1:0-5057 GCA_038241095.1 Phycisphaerales bacterium | reverse complement strand
CGGGGGGTTTAAATCATCGTTTTGGGGGCCCCTCCAACCCCAACACCCGGCAAATTTCTTTTTTGGGCGCGCTCGCCCATGGGGGTTGGGGGGTGGGTGGGGGGGTGGTGAGGGGTGTGTCAGGGGGTGGTGGCGTCGGGTTTAGTGGTTGCGGAATCTGCTTTTTTGACCATTTCTTCACGGTTGTACCGATACAAACCCGTCCATCGCGGTGGTGTTTTGGTGGAGAACCGGTGGACAACCTCCCCCGACTTGACTTGGGGAGACAACCGTGTTAAAATGTTGATTAACGTAAATTGTTGGTGACGAGCAAATGTAATGAACTTTTCGGGGGACGGGGTTCACGCTTTGCGACAACTTGGGCATCACGGAAAAGGGCGGGGACGGTCCCTCCCCTGTCACCCGTTCTGAGACATTGCCGTCGAACCGGAATGACGCTTTTGGTGTAAGACTTGTGTGGCAGAATGCCGTACATGATGCTAGGCTACTCCAACACAACAACCGATCCTTCAAAGGAGGCCACCATGACCACCACCGCAAGCAACACCCGTCTGGACGTCCGCTTGGGCGCTGAGCAGAAGACGCTCATCGAGCAGGCCGCGGGGTTCCTGGGCCAGACCATCAGCGCCTTCACCGTCGCCACGCTCGTCCATCAGGCCGAGGCGGTCGTTGAGCGGTTCGGGAACCTGCGTCTGAGCAACCGCGACCGGGACGCCTTTTTGACCGCCTTGGACAACGCCCCCAAGCCCAACGCCAAGCTGCGCAAGGCCGCCCAACGCCACGCCAAGCGAGTCACGCGGTGAACACCTGGCGCATCGAACCGTTGCACAAGAGCCATCTCCGCGGCGATTTCGACTGCGGCGAGCAAAGCCTCAACACGTTTCTGCTGGCCCACGCGGGCCAAAATGTGCGGCGGGACATCTCCCGCACCTATGTCGCCTTGCCAAGCGAATCCCAAGCCGTGGCCGGTTATTACACGCTTTCCAGCGGCAGTGTGGGCTTCCAAAATCTGCCCGACGAAGCATCGCGCCGTCTGCCCCGATATCCCATCCCCACCGCCCATTTGGGCCGACTGGCGGTGGACCAAAAGTTTCAAGGCAAGGGGCTGGGCGGCATCCTTCTGGTCGATGCGTTGAAACGGGTCCGCGATGCCGCCGACCGGATCGGCATCCATGCTGTGACCGTCCACGCCTTGGATGGTTCGGCCCGCGGGTTTTACGAGGCCCACGGTTTCCAACGCCTGCGCGATGATCCCATGCACCTCTTTCTACCCATGACGACGATTCGCGGATTGTGAGCGTCTTTTCCTGTTTCTGTGAGACGGTGAATGTGAAATGACAACACCGAAGGCTCCCGGAACATTGGGCCGATCTTCACACGGCCGGAGGCTGGGACGGCGGGCCATCGGAGATGGCCTGAAAAACCTCACGGGAACTTGCGTCAAGCGGTTAGAATTGGGGAACCGGGTTGGGGTCTGATGCGTCAAACCCTTAGAGGTCGCGTCATGGAAATAGTTAGCCCCCGGCGGCTAATCCGGGGAGAGCCGGGGGGCACGGGGCGTCTAATCCGTCACGGGCCGTGAACATCTTTATTGATCCAACGAAAACAGGTCTTTTCATCATGCAATACGACGACAAAAACGCAATCGATGCGGCGTTGCGAATCGTGCCACCCCTTTGCCCCCCGGCTCAGAGTCTTCCGGGTGGGCGGGGGCTAAATATTTTTGTGGCGCTTGCGCTGCTGGTGTTTGTGCCGGCGCTGGGGGCGGAATTGGTGGCCGATGGGCAAGCGTTAATCGAATGGAATGGCCCTGCTTTTCCGCAGCAGGGCTGGGCGCCCGCGTTTCAACCAGGCGATGGGCAGGAAGCTCCCAAGCCGCCCAATGATGCCATTATCAGCACCGATTTGGAGGTCGAAGGTTTTCTCCAGCGGGCTGGGGTGCTGGCTCAACAACAGGATTTTCCGCGTGCGATTCAGATTTTGCAGCACCTGCTGGATGAGCCGGTGCGTGGGCGGGATTGGCTCATTGATGTCGATGGCCGGGGCGTGACGTATCGACCTGTACGGCAGGCGGCCGAGGCGATGATTCTTTCGCTGCCTGCCGAGGGCGTGCGGGCCTATCGGCTCACGGTGGACGCCGACGCTTCGGTGCTGATGAACCGCTGGAAACGCGAGGGAAATCTCGATGCCTTGCGCAAGGTGGCGACCAACTATTTCGCCAGTTCGCAGGGCCAGCCCGCGGCCTATGCCTTGGGGTCGGTGGCGCTGGATCAGTATGACTTTTCCGGGGCTTCGTATTGGCTGACGCGGGCGGCTTCGTATCCGCAGGGGATGATTGATTCAGGGCCTGTTTTGGCGCGGTTGGCGGTGGCGCGGGCGCGGCTGGGGGATGTCAAGGGCGCGCGGGCGTTAATCGCTAAACTGCAAGCAGGGAACTTGGGTGGGGGTGGTTTGGAGATTCTTCGTGTCGTCCGGGAAGAGATTGCGCGGGCGGAAAAGGGTGAATTTGCGGGCGGAAATGAATCTGGGAGTGGTGATACATCTGGCGATTGGTTAATGCGGTTGGGGAATGCCAAACGCGATGGGTTGATGGGGCAACCCCTGACTGGGTTGGCGGGCGACCGTGCCAGTTGGATGCCACAGTGGCAACAACCTTTGCCTCGCTTTGGGCAAGCGACCTATCGGGCTTACAGCGCCAACGATGGCGATCGGCGGGAGCAGCCCCGTGATGAACTGCTGGAACGCTGGCTGAAAAATAGCTGGGCGCCGACGGCGGGATTGGTGGTCAAGGGTGACCGATTATTCACCAAGGAGCCTGGCCGCATCGTCTGCCGCGATACTGCCACGGGGCGACTCGTTTGGGAAACGCCAGAAGGCAAAGCCGACCAAGTCGAAGTCAACATCAACCTGCAGATCAATCGCTACGGCAACAACAACATGCCATCCAGCGATCCGACGGTCATGACCGAAATGTGGCATTTCCGCGAGGCACTTTCCAAGAGCCTGACCCTTCACGACGGCACGCTTTACGCCATTGATCCGCAAGGCCTGATGCCTTGGGTCTGGGCTTCAACGATGGACGGCAACAACTGGGTGCCTTCCGTGCAGGGCCAAATACCCGGCGGTTACGGCAACCGGCTTGCGGCCTACAGCGCGGCCACGGGCGAGTTGCTCTGGAAAACGCCCGCAGGTTACGAGGAAAGTGGGGCTTTGAGTCGCATGAGGTTCGTGTCCGAGCCAACGCCCGTCGGGGCCGCAGGGCAAAACATTGTCGCGGCTGTGGAAGGCGTCACCGGCGAACTGCTGCTGCTTTCGCTGGATGCCCATACTGGAGATTTACGTTGGAAAGCGACGCTGGTGAGCGATCAAGGGCAGAACACTTCGGGCTGGTCGCCGGTGGGTTTGGCGGCTGTGGGAAGTGAAGTTTTTGTCGCCACGGGTCGGGGCGTGATTTTCGCCGTCGATGGCGAGACGGGTTCGGTGCGCTGGGCGATGCGCTATCGCCGCGATGTGCAGGAGGTGATGAACAATCGCTTCGGCGGACGCGCCGTTCCACCCAACGCCAAGGGTTTTGAACGCGACACGATCATCCCGGCGGGCGATTTGTTGGTGGTGATGCCCAGCGACACCCGCACGCTTTTGGCGATCAACCGTCAGACGGGTCGGCCGGTGTATGCGTTGCCGCAACCGGGCGTGGATTACTGCCTGGGCCTGTGGCGCGATGAAACGAGCAACGGCCCGCGGGTGATTTTGGTGGGCGGCAACGAGATGCGGTCTTACGATTTGGCCAGTGCGAAGTTGATGTGGCAGGTGCCGATTGCCGAGAGTTATGGTCGCGGCATCGTGACCAAAGCGGGCGTGATTTATTTGCCGGGGCGGGCGTCGGTGAATCGGTATCGGGCCGCGGATGGGCGCGATCTTGGTCCGCTGAACATGCGCATTGATCCGGCGAGTCCGGTGGGCACTTTGGCGGCTGATGACCAGCGGCTTTACATCATGGATGTGGACGGCTTGGCGGCTTGGCAGGATGCCGACAGTCAGCTTGTGGCGCTGGCCCGGCGGGCGACTGCGGGGGATTCGCTGGCGCTCTTGGATCGCGCCCGGCTCAACCGCAGCCTCGGCCATGAGGAAGCGGCCTTGACTGATCTGCGGCAAGCCTTGGAAATGAAGCTGCCCGAAGCCCAGCAGGAAGCGACCCGCAAGGAACTCGTCGCGGGGTTGCTGGCCTTGGCGCGGGCGGATGAAACCGGGCTGGAAAAACGGGGGGATTTGTTGCGCGAAGCTTCGCGTTGGGCGGGGGATGGGCATGAAATGGCGCGGGTGAAATTGGCCAGCGCCCAGGCGGATGCGGAGGCGGGGAACTTGGCGCGGGCGGTGGAGACGTTGGCGGAGTTGGCGATGTTGCGTGGGGGAATTGGGACGGATGCTAAACCGCAAGCGAATTTGGGCACGCCGGGGGTTGCGGGGGACGCAAGGACGGTGGAGTTTGTGATGGTGAATGTGGCTGATGCTGGGCCGGGGGCGTTGCAAACCGATGCGGCGGCGCTGGCTGGGGGATTGCTGCGTGATCTGTTGCAAAAGCATGGCGAAGCGGTGCGGGCCTTGCTCGACAAGCATGGCCAAGCGGCGATTGTGAAAGCGCAAGGAAATATCGGGGGTGATTCCAGCGCGGCGGCGGAAACACTCTGGCGGGTGGCGCTGGCCCATGCGGGGACGCCGGCGTCCATCGCCGCGGCGCGGGCGGCGTTGAATGTGAACACGGCCGCGGGCGGTCACGGCTTTGAGCAAAGTGAAGCTCGGCTGCGGTTGTTGGCACAGGTTGTCGATCCCGCCTTGGCATCCGAAGCGCGCACGTTGCTTGATGCGTTGCTGCGTCAAACCGCCGCGTCTCACAACCTGGCCTTGCCGTCCGCCGTGGGTGCGACGGTTGTCCCCACCGCGACTGCTCTCGAAACTCCCACGTCGCCTTGGGAAATAGCTTGGAGCATGAGCGACCGGGGTGCGCGAATGATCGATCTGACCCACCCGTCAGCCGATGCCAAGACGGACGTTGATCT
>JBBRGB010000240.1:0-5078 GCA_038241095.1 Phycisphaerales bacterium | reverse complement strand
CGTTTGGAGGTCACGGGCAACCTGACGCCTTCGGACAAGCCCTTCGATGTGAATGCGAGCGTAAACTCCGGTATGGCGCTCAGTGGCACTAACGTCTTCAATTCGCTAACTGTCACCAATGGTAATCTGGAAATCCTGGGTGTTGATTCGCTGGGCGGCGGGACCGTCAATGTTACGAGCAACGGCGCTGTCACACTTAACGTTGAAAGTGTGGCCTCGGCGCAACTCCAGAAGGTTTCCATCGCCTCAGGCGGCAAGATAACCTTCGCCAAGAACTACACGCTGGACGGGAGTCAGGAATTGCAGTTTGCCGACGGTGCCAACCTCGGAATTAGTAGTGGCGCGACTGTCACCGTGACCAACGCATGGAGCGGCCTCCTGGGCGGCATAGCCCTCTCCGGCAGTCAATTGAACGGTGGGGTTGCGATCAAGGTCGGGAACGGTGCGCAAATCTCCTCGACCGGCAACCCAAATACAATCAACGCTAATATTTCCATGGTTCACACGGGCGTGGGCACTGGCACGCTGACAGTCCCCTCGGGTTCCGGCTTGGCCAATCTGACGATCAATGGCAACATAACCCCATTGAACCAGGCGTTCGATCTCGCCATTAACACATCCAAGATTGTGACCCTCAGCGGCAACAACGTGTTCAACTCCGTGACCGTCAACAACGGCGGCACGCTGGCCATCACCGGCGCCAACGCCCTGGGAGACGGCGACATCATGGTCAACCCCAGCAGCAGCGGCGCGACCGGTGCCCACACCACGCTGCAACTCCAAGTCGGAGCCATCAACGATCTGAGTTCGGTGTTCCTGACAAGTCTGCTCGCGGCTGACGCCATCACCATGCGTTACGGCAGGCTCGACATCGGTGTCGGCGTCGTGGATTTGGCCGGCGCGTTGTATCTCGATGGCGTCTCGCAGGGGTTTGGCACTTACGGCTCAACCGCCAGTGCCGCGGCATTCAAGGACGACAACTGGTTCGCCGGATCAGGCGTCCTGACCGTCGGCGTCATCCCTGAGCCGGCGTCGCTGGCGCTGCTGGGTATTGGAGGCCTGCTGTTGGCGTATCGCCGCCGAGAGCCGCGCTTGGACTGAGGAAAATACTGTCCGCGGGGTGTCCTGATCGGCACCCCGCGGTTTTGTGGTAGCCGGTCGGCTGACTCATGGGAGCAGGTCGGTCGGTGACATGGCCAGTGAACTCACTAACCCTCTTCTGAAAGGAACTGCCATGAGCCGAACGAATCGCAATATTCAAGGGGGATTTATGGATCTGATGAAGGTGCGCAAGATTAATGGTTTTACGCTGGTTGAACTCCTGGTGGTTATCAGCCTCATGGCGTTGCTGATAGCCCTGTTGCTGCCGGCGTTGGGCAAGGCGCGTGAGACAGCCCGGCGGGTCATCTGCGCCACACAATTACGCGGCTTGGCAATGGCGGCCAACATCTTTGCCGGCGATCAACGAGGCTACCTGGCCGCGGGGGCCCACCACACCACGCAGGGCTTGACCTATGATCCCGACTGGATCACGGATGCCTGGCAACCCACTCGTCCCATCCGCAATACGGGTGCCTACGGGGAATTCGACCTTTACAGACACCCTCAGAGCAACATCACGGCTCCAGCCTGGCGCTGGGCCGGCACGGGTTACACAACTTTCACGCAATACGGTGTGGACCTCAAGATGCTGGATTGCCCGACGACGGAAGCCAAGCCGATCGTCAAGAATTCGGGCGGGGTGAACGTCGGACTGCATGTCGAGACCGATTATCTCTACATTGCCGGGTATTTACCGAGTTATAAGGCGGAGGCCAATGCTCAGCAGGTTCCCGGCGGCGCGGCCGTGGCCGACGCCAACTGGAATTATCCTCCGACCTGGCACAATCCCGCGATGGGACCGCCGGCGATGAGTCTGGAAAAGGACCGTACCGCGCCTTCGGAATCGGTCATCGCGGCCGATCTTGTCAGCGTCAAGATCAAGAACGGCGTTGCGGGTCCCCATGTCATCAATCACATCGCCAGCGATCCGGAGCGTCCCGACTACCAGAACGTAGCCCATGGGGACGGAAGCGTCAATCACCTCGGGAACAGTGATTATGGCGGGGTCCTGGAGGTGAATAACTTCGGACTCGTCCCCGGTGCCAATATGTACTACTACTGGGGTTTAGGTGTTGGATATTGATAGCAGCCCCCGTGAGGGGCGTGCCTCAAGCCACCTATCAATGGATAATACGGACCCCCGAAGCACGGGTACGAAAGGTGCCGAGCAGATATCACGAAGTTCGTTGAGGGGTGCCGATACCGTCGATTAACGCCCTCTAAATCAAACATAAGGACACAGCGGATGAGTATTTCAACAGGCATTTGGGTGATGGTGACGGCAATGTTGATCGTATTTGAGGCGGCAGGGCAGGCGGGTGCCCAGGAGATTGTCTATCCGCCCAACGCAGGCGTCTTTAACGTGGTCACCGATGGAGGCATCGATAACGGCGGCACCACCGATGTGACCGCTAAGTTGCAGCAGATCATCAACGACGGCACCAATAAGACGCAGCGACGGCTGCAGGTGCTGTATTTCCCCAAGGGCACCTATCTCGTGTCGGGACAGTTGCAGATGAAGCTCGACACGTCGCGCGCGGCGACTTCGCACAGCCACGGACCATGGCTCGTGGGCGAAAGCAAAGAGGGCACAATCATCCGTCTCAAAGACGGCACGTGGCCCAAGCCCATGTACGACTTGGAGAAAGGCGATGAAAACGGCAGGGCGGTGCAGAAGATCTATGAGCAAACGGTCCTGAGTTGTGGCGATTCGACCAACACTACCTTCAACAAGATTATTCGCAACCTGACGGTCAACACGGGCAAAAACAACGCCGGGGCTGTTGGCGTGATGTACAACACCAGCAACACCGGCTTCTTGGGTGAAGTGGACATCATCAGCGAGGATGGCCAGGGCGTCGCGGGGCTTGCCCTGGCGGGCGTCGAAAATGGCCCGGGGCAGGTTCGCAATATTCGCATTCGCGGGTTTGATATCGGCCTCTACAACGCGACCGACTACGTGACGGCCTGCTCTGACATCACGATCCAGAATCCCAATAAGCTGGGCCTGGTCAATCATGGTCAGACGGCCGGTGAGAGCATCGTTATTGAGATGGACAAGACCGGCGCGACAGCCATTCGCAATGAGAAAAACGGGGTGTTGAGCGTTGTCGGGCTGACGATCAAAGGCAACGCGCCGAGCCAGCCGGCCATCATGAACGATGGCAGTTTGTACGTCCGAGATCTCAAGACCAGCGGCTTTGCCTCCGCAGTTCACAACAGCGACGCCAAGGAGCCATCGCCCAGTGGAAACGAACTCGACGAGTATTGCACCGGCGCGGTAGTCGGCCTATTTGAGAATAGCAAGATGTCGCTGCGTCTGCCGATCAAGAAGCAGCCCCTGGTACCCTACGAGCAGGACTTCTCCAAGTGGTCGAATCCGCTTGACTATGAAGCAGTGGGCGATGGTCAGGCTGACGATACCGCGGCAGTGCAAAAGGCGCTCAACGAACCTGGCAAGACCCATGTGGTGATACCCTACGGCAAACGCTTCCGTATTCGCGGCCCCCTGACCGTCGGGCCGGAGGTTGTCCGGATCGTGGGCACGACGGGCGTCATGCCTTTCAGTGTGGATGACAATGCGTCGCTGACGATCGGTGATGGTCAGTCGCCGGTGGTCGTCGTGGAGGGCCTTACCAATTGCCCGACGATCTATGTCCGTACGCAGCGCACGGTGGTGCTCGACTCGGTGCGCTCCAATTGTGAAAAGCCGCAGATGCCCAAAGCTCCGCCCGGCCAGCCCAAGAATCTGCCACCCGCAAAATACTTCACCGTGGGCTACTACCTTATGGGCAGCGGCGATGTTTTTGTCAATGACACGGGGACCACGCTGGTCGTGGACAATCCCCGGCAACATGTTTGGTTGCGGCACTACAACAGCGAATTGGGCCAAGGTGCCGCGCTCGTACCCGTCGAAGTCAAGGCGGGCTCCGTCTGGATGCTGGGATGGAAAAGCGAAAACCTCTGCCAGCGCGTGCGCATCCACAAAGAGGGCGTCATGGAACTCATCGGCTACAACAACTACGAGGTAAGCAGCACGCGACAGAAAGATGGCGATTGGCCCATCTTTGAAGTCATCGAGGGGCAGTTCTCCTGCAGCAGCCTAAATCAACGTGGCTCACAGTCCAACAAGAACCTGGTCTGGGAAACGCGCAATGGCGCAACGCGGAAATTGACGGTTAAGGAAAACCCAGGTAACAAGAACTTCGGCCTCTACACCGGCTATGATCCGCGGCAACTGCCAGCCCTGCGCGGTGAGTGAGAGCCGCCGCAAATAGCGGCGTGGCGTTGTCTGCAGTAGAACGTTGGGGCGGGCACAGCTCCGCGCCTGTGGCTAAACACAAAAGGAAGAACCATGAGCACGTGTATACGTTACCTGAGTTTCGTATTGGTCTGTTGGTTTCCCCTGGTGTTGACTGCGGTCGAACTGTCGCAGGGGCTCTTGGTTCGATGATTTGCCGTTGCCGGGCGTTGCGTGAATTGGTTTGGCCACCTTTGGCGGGCGGCGTGCATTGACTCGCATGTTTTGAAAGAACAGGCTAGCACTACAGCGCAGCTTCATTTTGCCAATAGCGGCGTATTCGGGAACTCATGGCGGCGTGGTTTCGCTGTTGGTGATAGGTGCGGATGAAGGATTGGCGGTGGAGGTCGTCGCGGCCTGTGCGGCGTTGGTGGCGATGCTTAAGCCAGCGGGCACACAGCCAGTTGAGCGAGGCCGCGGTCTGCTCCATGGTGACTGGCGGCCTGGTCGGAATCGGGATGGGCGGTTCAGGACGTGGGGGCTTGGGAGCTTCGGGCCATGGTTTTTTCCCCCCGCACCGCCTGGGCGGGCGGTTGGTCGGCGGAAGTGATTTGGGCGTTGAGCCGGGCGGTGGTCGGGATGAAATCCTACCGATATAGATGTTGAAATTTTCCATTTTTTGACAGTTTTTGCCCGATCCAAACTGCCCTCACCACCCCCCTACCCCCCTCCAACC
>JBBRGB010000239.1:0-5086 GCA_038241095.1 Phycisphaerales bacterium | reverse complement strand
ACCGCCGCGCCGACGGATCGTTGCGAGCCGGCGAGACCTTGGGCGAACTGCTGGGCAATGTTGCCCGTGCTCATGATGCCGAAGCGAAGTCGTGCTGACATGGCGATTCTCCAAATTGAAAGGTTTACTTTACACCGTTCTCCAACGATGCAAGTAGAGCGTCAAGTGCTTCCGGGGGATACAGCGCAAAACACCAATCGCGCCGTTGCGTTAATGAGCGGTTCCGCAATCCCGCCCGCGCCGTGGCCAAAGCCGCGTCCGCAGCCGCCAGCGCTTCGGGATGCACTTGCGCCAAGGCCGCGTTAATGGCGTGAATCTCCGTGAAGGCCGCGGCCCGACGGCGCTTGTCGCGGTCATCATCCATGTGCGCCAACAGTTCAAGCTTGCGTTTAGCGGGCTTCGTATCCAAACACAAATATCGATCCAGATTGTGCGGTAAGTGATGACGCAACCAGATCGCCCGCGCCACATCCTCTCGGCTTGCCAGCGGCGCATCGAAGGGCAAATGCAAGTCCGCGCTGGCCACGGTCATGGGCGCCAACTCTTGGCCCCGCCAGTTGCGCCACCAGATTTCGGTCAAGCGGTCGTAGATGCCCCCGCCCTTGCCGTGGACAAACAGGTCGCAACCGACACTTCGCATCATGGCAGTCAGCAGCAGCGCCTTGGGTGCCAAGGTCACATCCGATGAACCCGCATCGTGTTTGTCCCCGTTGAGTTCCACCGACTCACCCGCCTCATCAGTCAACAGTGGAGTCGAGTCGCCCACATCAGCGAAGGCCGGTTGACGGGGCCGGTCGGGCCGAAGAATCCACAGCGGCAACTCCACCTGCAAACGATTAACCCGCAATGGCGTGATGCCCGCCCCCGGATTGCCAGCCACCGCCGCGTTGTAGTGTTCCGCACACACCCCGGCCTCATCGAGCAGCGCCCGCAACAGCGCGGGAAACCCCGGCAGGGCAGTCAGATCACTGGCCAGCATCAAGGGCACATCGCCTGTCCAAGGTCGCATCAATCTTTGCGTCACCACGCCGATCTGTTCCGCCAGATTGCGGCAATCGGGCAGATCAGTGAAGGCCGTGATGATGGACGACAAATCCACCCGCAACGCATCGCCCCAACGTTCCATCGCCTTCCGCAGCGTGGCGACAGCCTCGGCCGCGTCCACCGGCGGGTGCATCCCCGTGGGCACGCCCGGCTTCTGCCACGCCAGCCGCAACGTCTGCGATTCCAACGCCTCGCCGTGCCGCACCGGCACATCCAACGTCAACGCTTCATTGACATCCTGATCCACCACCAAATGCAGCACGCCCGCATCCAAACGCCGGGCAGCGCCGGTCATGGCCAAGTCCTTGGCCAGAATCCCCGGATGCCACAGCCAAGCCTGATGCCCCGTGGCAATCAAGCGGTCATGACGCAACAATTTCGCCGTGCCCAGTCGCGCCGCCCGCTCATTGACCAATGCCGCCAGCGCCGCGCGATCGGGGTTGTCCTTCCCCCCCAGTCGCCAGTCGCTCAGAGATGGTTGGCAAATCACACGCATGTTGTTTTCAAAATCGCCAAGCACGAGCCGCGCACGAAGTAAGCGGAGTTTTTGTCTTCACGAAGCGGTGCGGTCACCGCTCTCTCACGGTCGCGGCTCGCCAAGGCACCGCTTACTGCGTGCGCGGCTCATTGAGGCACCGCTCACGGTCGCTTCCGCCTCAAGACTCACCCCTCAAGACTCAAGACTATACTCTCCCCCATGCAAGACCAGGAACTCATCGACCGCATCTGCGACGCAGCCCTGCTGCGCGGCGAATTTACCCTCCGCAGCGGCCGCAAGAGCAAGTACTACCTCGACAAATACCTCTTTGAAACCCAGCCCGACATCCTCAAGGCCTTGGGCGAACGCTTCGCCAAACACGTCACGCCCGATGTGGATCGCGTGGCCGGGGCGGAACTCGGTGCCATTCCCCTGGCAGCGGCGACAAGTATGGCTACGGGCAAGCCATCCGTGCTCATCCGCAATCAGAAGAAAGACTACGGCACCGCCAAGCAGCTCGAAGGCAAGTTGGAAAAGGGTGACCGCGTGCTGATCGTCGAAGACATCGTGACCACCGGCGGGCAAACGCTCGAAGCCGCCAAGGTCATCCAAGCCGCCGGTGCGACGGTGGTGAAAATCGTGGCCGTCATCGACCGCCAGGAAGGTGGCCGGGAGAACATCGAGAAGGGCGGCTTCGTCTTCGCTTCTCTGTTGACCAAAGCCGACCTTGGCATCACGGAATAAGCGGCGCGTGATCGTCGGAGCCGCAGGGCCTAAGCCCTCGGACAAACGTCAACGCGCATGCAATCATCCTTGCACATCCGACCGCGGCTTTTCGACCTGCGGCTCTGACCAGACAACCAGTGACTTTCGTCTTATGGGCCGTCGTAACCCTTGCCCTGCCCGTTGTGGAACAGAAAGGTTCCGTTGTTGGGCGACTCATCCGCCCTGTAATAGGGAGAGACCGCCATCTGGTCGCCGATGAGCTTGGCGTGCCCGTCGGCAAAGAGCATGTTGGTGCCATCGTTGTGGATGCGCATAATACGCTTATTGGAGGCGGGATCGGTGCTATAGAGCGTGGTGGCATTGGTGCCCAGGTGGCCGTTGGTGCCATCGGCGCAGACGTAGTCCCACTTCGTGTTGGCGTGGTTCCAAGTGTTGGAGCCATCCCAACTCATCACTCGGACGCTGGGGCTGATCTCGTCCATGAAGTTGTCGATGGTGCGATTGAAGTTCTTGAGCACATTGGTGCCCCCACCCGTGTAAACCATGTGAAGGTTGACGTTGTACTGGATGCGGCGAAGCCCGCTGAATTTTATTTTGGAACCCACCGGGCAGGCGATCTGGCCAGCGACCGGATCGATAAAAAGCGATCGCCACCAGTTGACGTAGCCACCTTTGGTCAGGGCGGTGTTGGTGTTGTCGTCGCGTCCCGCTTCATAAAGCGGATCGGATGAACCCCACCATGCCTGATCCAGCGGGTATTTTTTATTCTCCGCCGCCCAAGTGGCGAAGCCCACGCCGAGCTGCCGCAGGTTTGAAGCACAGCGGGTGGTGTCAGCGGCTTCCCGCGCTTTGCCCAGCGCTGGCAGCAGCAGAGCCACCAGCAGGGCGATGATGCTGATGACCACCAAGAGTTCGATGAGCGTGAAGGCTGACTGGAGCGAACGTTGCGACATGATTCACTTCCTTAAAAAAGGGTGACGGATAATGAAACTGCTTTATCATAGCATCGGCGGTTTGGATTTGGAAGGATTAACAACTCAATCCGTAAAAAATATGGAAATGACGCGGCGATTTCAGGGGTGTTGAGGAAATAGTGGGATGGGGTGCTGTTTTGGCGGGGGGTCCCAGCCGCGGTGGCCAAGGAAAAGTTGGCGGAACTCAACAAGGCGGTGACCATCAAGAGCTTCGACCGAGCCGAGGAGATCATCACGCAGATCGAAGGCATGCGCGATAGCCTCTCGGCCAAAGAGCGAATGGAGTTCGATGCCATCAAGAAGGCTGTGGAAACCGCCAAGGAAACCCACGACGACATGTGATGCCATCGTCTCGCGGAACGACTGCCAAAAAAGCCATCGGCTTCATTGGCCGCATCCGCGATAGAAAATCTTTTGAATCACTGTCACCCACCCGTGGCAGTGATTCTTGCCCAATAGACCCAGATGGGCGTTGCGCAACACCGCTAAGATTGTGCCTTTTGACTTGCCAAACACCCGCACAGCACCATCACCCCGTCCTGAGTGTCTCCCCATTCGGAAACGGCTCATCAATCGCTTGCGTTGCGGGACGCAATCGGCTATTACTTAGGCATCTGAATCAACGTGGTGCTTCTCGGGGTGTTTGGTGACGGAGACGAAAGACCGGGCGGATGGGGGTGGTGACACCACGGTTGCCGTCGCAGACAAGCATGAATCCCGCGCGCTGGTGGCAGGGCGCCACTTGGCGTTGCATCGCACACCGGTTCATCATGCCGACTCTGACCATTGCGTTTGGGGCATGACCGTTTCGTCGAAATCCGCAACCATTCCCGGCTCATGCCAGCGGCGTTGTGGCATCACGGCCCACAGGCAACCCAGCCCCACCCGGAACGCCGCGCTCCATGCAACCATCCGCGATGTCGCATTCGCCGCAAAACCATTGAACCCCGGCTTGACCACGGCCCAATCGCCAACCGCCCACAACCCGATCACGACCCCACAACATGTCACACGCCCCATCATCCGTCATCGGCATCCTCGAAATCTCCAACAAGTCCGACGGCCGACTGCGCCAACTGGACAAGACACTGGTTTCCGATCCCCGCGACCCGGTGATCCCCTCTCGGCTCATCGACCGCCACGGCCTGCGACCGGGCACGCAAATCGAAGTCAAGCTCGGCGGGGTGGTCGGCGGCGGCAGCGGTGGGGGCGGGGGGGGCGGCGGTGGTGGGTACAACGGTCAACAGAAGGGCCGCAACCGACGCGGGGGCAAGCAGAAGGACAAGAGGCAAAAATACAACGCCATCGACCCCCAGGCCAAGCGGGCCGTCGAAGTCGTCAGCGTCGAGGGCATGAGCGCCGATGAGTTCGGCAAGCTCCGCCGCTTTGAAGACCTCACCAGCGTCGATCCCACGCCCCGGCTGACGCTGGAATACCCCGATTGCCCGCCCGCTTGCCGCTTGATCGACCTCTTCTGCCCCATCGGCTACGGCCAGCGGGGCATGATCGTCAGTCCCCCCAAGGCCGGCAAAACCACGCTGTTGCAGAACATCGCTTTTTCCGTGGCGCGCAATCACCCCCAGGCCATCGTCTGGGCCTTGCTCATCGACGAGCGGCCGGAGGAAGTCACCGATTTCCGCCGCAACGTCCCTTGCGAAGTGCTGGCGTCGTCCAACGATCACACGGCTGACAAGCACTGTGCCTTGGCGATGCTGGCGATGGATCGCGCCAAGCGGCTGACGGAGGAAGGCAAGGACGTGGTCATCGTCATGGACTCGCTGACGCGGCTTGGCCGGGCGTTCAACAACGCGCCTTCGATGGCCGCCACCGGTCGCACCATGTCCGGCGGTCTGGACAGCGGGGC
>JBBRGB010000238.1:0-5091 GCA_038241095.1 Phycisphaerales bacterium | reverse complement strand
ATCAATTCCCGCGCCAGGTCGTAAGCGGCGATCATGGCGTTTTCGTAGCTGCGCACCGGGCGGTCAAATGACTCGCCCGCCACCCCGTTTTCTTCGCGCCACAGCCGCCATTGCTCAAACCGGGCGTCGATGCCGGTGGTGGGCGGCTGGGTGTTGAGCAGGTCGATTCGCCGATGGCCAAGGTCATAAAGATGGTCAAAGAGTTTGCAAAACTGATCGGGCGGGCAGGGGTCGATGCCGAAGAGGCCATGCTCCGTCAGGTCGCGGCCCAGCACCACCAAGGGGGTCGGCGTGGCCAACACTTTTTGCAGAACCGCCTGGGGCATCGCCTCGGCGGGCGGCAACAAAAGAATGCCGTCATATCCGCCCTCTCCACCCCCAACGCCATCACCGTCCTTGGCCGGCCCAAGCACCTCGGCCAGAACGGGGTCATCCCAATGCACGAAATCGACGGGGCGAATGGTGATTTTGCGATTGCTCAACGCTTCGCCGGCGCGTTCGGCGGCGAAGTGCCAGCGTTCGCCGCTGTCGGATTCAAAAGCCGGTCGCAGCATCGCCACTTGCAGCCGCCGCGATTGCCGACCGGTGCGGGCATTGACCATCACCCGCCCGTGCGGCTCGCGTTTGAGTGCCCCGGCTTCAACCAGAGTCATCAAGGCCTTGCGGGCCGTCATGCGGCTCACGCCGACTTCCTGGGCCAAGGCCGTCTCCGTGGGCAACGGTCGCTGCACGTAATCCCCTTCACGGATGCGGCGGCGCAGCAGATTCACGAGGGAGTCGGATTTGGTCGCCGTGTGAGCCATGATGAAGCAGAGTCCGAAACGTTAAGGCCGAAAACCGTCCAATCCGCGAACCACTTGCCCGCCCATGACAGGGCCAAAAACCACGCCAATGCACCCCCTGAAGTGGCCCCCATCCCCCGTCCACTCCAATATATACGTTATTTGTATAAAGTCAACCCTTTTTCAGAGATTTTCCGTAATTTTTTTTGAAAGGTTCAAGAACACCCTCGGCCCGGCGGGTAGGTGGGTGGTGGGAGCGTAAAAGGGGACATCCACAATTTCCGCTCCATTGACGTTCGATTCACCCCAGCGCCAAAGAAATTATGGATGTCCCCTTTTTCACAGCACGCGGCAACAACGCGTGCAAAAAACGGCCGGGGGGGGATAAAAATAGCCCGCGCCGCAGTCAAGCGGCACGGGCCAAGGTTTTGCGGGTAATTCACTCAGGCCGTTGCGTCGCGGCGTTGGCGGCGGGGCAGGAGGCAGAGGCCACCCAAGCCCAGCAGGGCCAGGGAGGCGGGTTCGGGGATGACGATGTTGTCGAACGTCAGGCCGTGGTACGCCGCGTTTTCATTGCCCTGATTGACGTCCTTGGCCAAGTTGAGGGTGATGGTGTCGCCGGCGGTGATGTTGGTGACATCGAAGAACTTGAAGGTGAACGCGCCGCCGGTGTTGGCGCTTGTTGCAACCGAAGTAGAAATGTCCCCTATTTCGACCGAGGTTGAAATGTCCCCTTTTCATTATGACCACGGCAATGGCGCTGCGATCAGGTCAGCCGCCTGTGGACACAACCCGCGCTTGGTTTCGTCCACCCCGCCAACGCCGATCATCCCGGTTTAATCATCCGTTCCCACAGCTTCTTGTGCCTCCCAATCGCCTTCTGCCACGACTCCGTCCAGCCCTCGAAATCATGGCCCGGACTCAAGCGCCAGCTTACACAGTCGCCGCAACACTCCGCGCCGACGCGCCACCGTTTTGCTTGCGTGGCTTCTTGGCCCCTGTCATACTCCTTGCTCAACATCCGGGTCGCAAGTCACGAGCTGGCCACTTGCCGCATTAAGCCCGGACAATGCAACGCCTTCCCCATGCAAGCATGCCACCGATGAACGAAGCCACCGCACGCATCAAGATCAACAAGCTGTTGGAGGCGGCGGGCTGGCGCTTCTTCCCGGAACGCGGCAAAGCGGCCAACATCCACCTCGAAGTCGCAACCCCCATTACCCGCCCCCAATTCGACGCCCTGGGCGAAGACTTTGACCATGCCGACAAGGGGCGAATCGACTTCCTGTTGCTCAACGATAAAGGCTTCCCCCTCATCGTTCTCGAAGCCAAGTCCGAGGGCAAAAGCCCGCTCGACGGCAAGGAACAGGCCCGCAAATACGCCCGGACGCAAAATTGCCGCTTCGTCATCCTCTCCAACGGCAACCTGCATTACTTCTGGGACCTCGAGCGCGGCAACCCCCACATCATCACCACCTTCCCCACGCCCGCTTCGGTCACCGGCTACCAAAAGCTCATCCCCAACCCCCAGCGGCTCATCGACGAAACCGTCGGCCACGACTACATCGCGCTCACCCAGCGGCCCGCCTATGCCGCCGACGCCGCTTGGAAGAACGAGGCCGAGCGTCCCGAATACATCAAGTCCAACAAACTGCGCTTCCTGCGCGATTACCAGCAGCGCGCCGTCCACGCCCTGCAACTCGCCGTCAAGGAGGGCAAGGACCGCTTCCTTTTTGAGATGGCCACCGGCACGGGCAAGACGCTCATCGCCGCCGCTGTCATCAAACTGTTTCTCCGCACCGCCAACGCCAACCGCGTGCTGTTTCTGGTGGATCGCCTCGAACTGGAGGAACAGGCCCGCAAGAACTTCGTCGATTACCTCAAAAACGACTTCAAAACCGTGGTTTACAAGGAAAACCGCGACGACTGGCGCAAGGCGGAAATCGTCGTCAGCACCGTCCAATCCCTGCTCTTTGACAACAAATATCAGCGGCTATTTTCACCCACCGACTTCGATCTGGTGATCTCCGACGAGGCCCACCGCTCCATCGGCGGCAACGCCCGGGCCGTCTTTGACTTCTTCATCGGTTACAAGCTCGGCCTCACCGCCACCCCACGCGACTTCCTCAAAAACTTCGACCAGGCCAACCCCACCACCCGCGACCCGCGCGAGCATGAACGACGCCTCATGCTCGACACCTACCGCACCTTCGGCTGCGAAAAAAGCCAACCCACCTTCCGCTACTCGCTCATCGACGGCGTCAGCGACCCCCAAGGCCCGTTCCTGGTCAACCCCATCGTCATCGACGCCCGCACCACCATCACCGCCAAACTCCTTTCCGAACAGGGCTTCGTGGTCAACTTCACCGACGACCAGGGCGAGGACCACGAGCAGGCGTTCAAACAGACCCAGTTTGAAAAACGCTTCTTCGCCGGGGCCACCAACGCCTTGTTGTGCAAGACGTTTCTGGAAAACGCCCTGCGCGACCCGGTCAGCGGCGAGGTGGGCAAGTCCATCCTCTTTACCGTCAGCCAGAACCACGCCGCCAAAATCACGCAAATACTCAACCAGATGGCCGACCGCATGTTCCCCGGCAAGTACCAGTCGGACTTCGCCGTCCAAGTCACCAGCCGCATCCCCGACGCCCAGCAATTCACCATCAACTTCGCCAACAACAACCTTCTCGGCTCTGCCAACTTCCTGCCCGACTACCGCACCGCCAAGGCCCGCGTCTGCGTCACCGTGGGCATGATGACCACCGGTTACGACTGCCAGGACATTCTCAACCTCGCCCTCCTGCGGCCGGTATTCTCGCCCACCGACTTCGTTCAAATCAAGGGCCGGGGCACACGCCTCCACGACTTCCGCGACCAACTCTTCAACGACCAACTCAAGGCCACCGTCGCCCAGCCCCACAAAACCGCCTACAAGCTCTTTGACTTCTTCGCCACCTGCCAATACTTCGAGACGGAGTTCAACTACGACCAAGTCATCGACCTGCCGACCGGGGGCGGGGGGGGCGAAGGCGGCGAAGGTCCCGGCCCCGGCCCCGGTCCCGGCCCGATCCCCGGCGCTTACGAACACATGGGCGACGACATTATCGAGTCCATGAAGCAAGAGGCCGTCGGCACCCAAGGCATGAGGATCGACCGCATGCTCTTTGAGAAGTTCGAGGAGAAGGTCACGCAAGACCCCGCCATCGTCCAGGCGGTTGAAGCGGGCCAGTGGGATCAGGTCATCGACTACGTCAACCGCGAGGTTTTTGACAAGCCCGAAGAGTTTTACACCCTCGACAAACTCCGCCGCGCCGCCGCCGTTGATCGACGCCTGACCCTCCGCGAAATCCTGCAAAAGGTCTTCGGCCTCATCCCCGGCTTCAAGAGCAAAGACCAGTTGCTCGAAGAGGAGTTCGCCAAGTTCGTCGGCGACTTCAAGCCCGCCGAGGCCCAGGCACTCCCGGCTATCAAAAACTTCTTCAAGGCCTACGCCACCAGTGTCACCGTGCAAGGCGTCATCGAAAGCAAACACTTCGGCGACTTGGCGACCAACCCCGCCTTCTCCCTGGCGGACTTCAAGGCCGTGCCCGAAAAATACCGCCACATCGTCCCCGATTACATCAAGGACTACGTCCCCTTAAACCAGTTTCTCGCTTGACTTGCCCGCAATCTCCGCCCTCAAGACTCAAGACTCACCCCTCAAGACTCCACCCTCCCCATGCTCGACTCCGAAACCAAACGCCGCATCGACACCGCCCGCGACATCCTCGTGGGCAAGGTTCCCGACCCCAAAAGCCAGGTCGAACAGATCACCATCGCCCTGATCTACAAGTTCATGGACGACATGGACGCCCAGAGCGAGGAAATGGGCGGCAAACGCAAGTTCTTCGCCGGAGCCTTCGCCCGCTACGGCTGGGCAAAACTCATGGCCCCCGACGTCGGCGGAGAGGAACGCATCGCCCTCTACGCCGAGGGCATGATCAAAATGCCCCAGAATCCTGGTGTCCCGGCCCTGTTTCGCAACATCTTCAAAAACGCCTTCCTCCCTTACCGCGACCCCGAAACCCTCAAAGCCTTCCTCAAAATCATCGACGACTTCGAGTACGACCACTCCGAACGCCTCGGCGATGCCTTCGAGTACCTGCTCTCGGTTCTCGGCTCCCAGGGCGACGCGGGCCAGTTCCGCACTCCCCGCCACATCATCGATTTCATCGTGAAAGTCGTCGACCCGAAAAAGACCGACACCATCCTCGACCCCGCCTGCGGTACGGCCGGGTTTTTGATCTCCGCCTATAAGCACATCGTCGCCGCA
>JBBRGB010000237.1:0-5139 GCA_038241095.1 Phycisphaerales bacterium | reverse complement strand
CCAAGCTACGTTCTTGGGGCTTCGTCCGAGTGCTTACGCACTTCGGCTCTGACAGGCGCGTGTTCCCACCTCACTGCTTGGCGAAGGGGGGCTTGCTGAGGGCTTGCTTCCATTCCTCGGCGGCTAGAAGCACTTCGTTCCAGCGGTCGGCTTCGACGGAGCCGTCCAAGGCCGGGGGCAGGGCGGTGGCGTTGAGCGTCCGCGCCGTCCAAGGCAGCCAAGCGGCGCCGAGTTGCGCCATTTGTTTGAAGTCGGCGGAAGCGGCTTTGTCCAGATCGCCCTTGGCCAAGCGGGCAGCGCTGAGCACCAGGTAGCGGTGCAGTGACGCCGCGGCCCGACGGACTTCATCGGGCGTGCGGTTGGCGGCATTGCCCGCCATGCGCACCAGCACTGTGCGCAGAGCCTCGTACTCCGGGGCCGGGGAAAGATCGGGCTGGGCCTCATGCACCGCCAGCCGGCTTTCGAGCACATCAAACACTGCGGCCCGGGCTTCGGGGATGGTCAGATCCGCCAGCGAGGAAACCAGCCGTTGAATCACCAGTTGCGATTTTTCCTTTTCGATCGCCGGCAGCAGCAGCGCCAGCAACTTCTTCTGCGACTCGGCCAGACCGGAGGCGTTGGGGTCCTTGGCGGCGGCCATGCCGATTTCACTCACGGCCTTGCCGGCCCAGTAACGCACCGCGGGGTTCTCGTCCTCCAAGGCCTTGGCGATGATGGGCGTCACATCGCGGCGAAGCTCGCTGGCGACGATGACGGCGTTGAGGCGGGTGAGCACCTTGTCGGATGACAGGGCGACGGTGAGGCCCTCGTCCAAAGCGCTGGCATAGGAGGCCAAGAAGAACGAACTCGGGTTTTGTCGCAGCGGATCGACGAGTTTGTCGCGGGCAGCGACGACCTTCTGCTCATCGGCGTCGCGCAGGTCCGGCAGCCAGCCTTGGACGTACTGGCGCACGCTCTGCTGTTCGCCGGCGGTGAGAGTGGTGGCCTTGGTGATGATGTCAATGCCGATGCGCTCCGGCGCGGCCTGCGCCAAGGTGGTGAGCAGGGCCAGCAGAAGCGCGAAGAGCCAAGGGCGAAGGTTGGGCATGAGTAGCTCCGGTGTGGGACTGTAGTTTACGCAACAATCGCGGATGGGGAAAATCCATGGGGGGTGGGGGCGGACCGGGAGGGGGAGGAAAACTGAAATCAAGCCACGAATGAAACCATCGCTTTGGGCGCTTTCTTCCGTGGGATGGGGAAGGGGTGAACGCTAAACCGCAAGCGTGGACTCGGCTGACTCATCCCTAGTTTCGTCCAAGCCTTCAAGGTGTGCCAGGAGTTCCATGAGGATTCGTTTCAGACTGGCGGAGCGTTGGTCGAAGATGAGTCGGCCAACGGTCAAGGCGGAACATTCGTCGCGGCGGTTGTTGGAGGCCCAGCGCTTGGGGGGGGGATTGGGGGGCGGATTGCGGGGGGGCGATTTACGCAGAGTGTGAAAAATAGTTGGGTTGGGAGGGGTGTTTGACCGATTGTTGAACTATGCGCTTGGGGTGGAGTGTGCGCGGGGGCATTCCGGGGGGGCCATGCGGGCTGACGCCCGCCGCTAAAAGGGCGGGGGTGATCATGCATACCGGGGGCGGCGAGTAATTGACCTTCCATGATGCTCAGTCCCACCGTTTGGTTGCCCGTGTTGGTGTTCATCCCTTTTGCCGGGGCGTTTATCGCGTTGCTCACCGGGCGGGTGGCGGGCCACAAAACCGGCTACCTGATGGTCGCCAGCGCCTTGGCCTCATTTACCCTGGCGGCACTGTTTTACGCGGGGCTGGACCCGCACAGCCCGCCCCTCTGTGCCGCCGAATGGCTGCCGGGGGTGGATGTGGCGTTTCGCCTGCGGGGGGATGGCTTTGGCCTTTTCTTTGCACTCTTGGTCTCCGGCATTGGCACGCTGGTGGGGATTTACTCGCTTTCTTATGTTCACCTGCACGACAACCGCCGGGTGGCGCGTTATTACGCCGCGTTGATCGCCTTCATGGGTGCCATGCTGGGCGTGGCCTTGGCCGATGACTTGATTCTGCTCTTTGTTTTCTGGGAAATCACCAGCATCACTTCCTTCCTGCTCATCGGCTTCTGGTACGACCAGGAGATCGGCCGCAAGGGCGCGTTGATGGCCCTGCAAGTGACCGTGGGCGGCGGGCTGGCGATGATCGCGGGGTTCGTGGTCATCGGAGCCGTCACCGGCAGCTACTCCATCAGCGTCCTGGCGCACGACCCGGCCTTGCGGGAAAAACTGGTGGCCGCGGGGATGCTCACCCCGGCCCTGTTGCTGGTCTTGGGCGGGGCGTTGACCAAGAGCGCTCAGATGCCGTTTCACTTCTGGCTGCCCAAGGCGATGGTCGCCCCGACGCCGGTCTCCACCTACCTCCACGCCGCGACGATGGTCATGGCCGGGGTGTTCCTCGTGGGCCGGATGCTGCCGATCCTGGGCGAATCGCCGGTCTGGACGCCGATTCTCACCACCATCGGCTTCGTGACCTTCTTCCTGGGCGCTTGGCAGTCGCTGCGGGAGTTCGACTTGAAGGCCATCCTGGCCTACGCCACGGTTTCGACCCTGGGCCTGTTGATGATGCTCTACGGCCTCAAAGCCGCGGATCAAGATGTGCTGCAAATCTGGTCGCACGGGGCTTACAAAGGGACGCTGTTCCTGGTGGCGGGCATCATCGAACACGCCACGCACACCCGCGACCTGCGCAAGCTTGGGGGCCTGCGGAAGATCATGCCCATCACGTTTGTGGTCTGCCTCTTGGGCGCGATTTCGATGAGCGGCCTGCCGCCGTTCTTCGGCTTCCTGGCCAAAGAGGCTTTCTACGCCGAACTGCTCCACGGTGAGGCGCTGCACGGCCAACCGCTGGCGCAGTGGACGCTGATTTGCCTCTCGGTGCTGGCCAACGCATTCATCTTCGCGGTGGCGTGCAAGCTGGTCATCGGCGTGTTCCTGGGCCAACCGGCCAAGGATGTGGACAGCGTGGATCACCACGCCCACGAGGCGGGCATCGGCCTGTGGGGTCCGGCCGCGGTGTTGGGAGTGGTGGCGCTGGGCATGGGCCTGGCCTACCCCGTCACGGCCACGATGGTCAACGCCATGTCCTCCGACCTCCATGCACATCTGCATGTGTCGCTGATCCCGCATGACATCGGCCCGCTGGCGATGTCGGGGGCGACGGTGCTCTTGGGCATCGGCATTTATCTGGCGCGGAAGCCGATCAACCGCGTGCAGGACGCCCTGGCGATTCTGCCGCCGATGTATCAGGTTTGGGACGCCTTCATCGCCGGCATCACCGCCTTGGCGGTGGCGTTTAGCAAGCGCTGGCAGAGCGGTTCCCTGCGGTGGTACTTCTCCGGCGTACTGATCTTCGCCGTGGCGCTGGTTTGGGCGGCCCTGAATCGCGCCGACTTCCTGGCCTACGAACTGCATCTGAACCTGCACGATCTTTACTGGCCCGCGGTGGCGATTTGCGTGATGCTGGTCATCGCCGCGGTCAT
Source organism: Phycisphaerales bacterium (assembly GCA_038241095.1). Taxonomy (GTDB): domain Bacteria; phylum Planctomycetota; class Phycisphaerae; order Phycisphaerales; family Phycisphaeraceae; genus JBBDMX01. The sequence goes on along the minus strand of JBBRGB010000237.1, from coordinate 1,620 downwards.
CTTGGTGCGGGCCGAGGTGCGACTCACCGCCGCCCTGGCATCCACGGCCATCGGCTTCCTAGTGGCGCTGCTCTTTGTCATCTACCGTTCGCCCGACATTCTCCTGACGCAGTTGTTGATCGAAACCGTCTCCACCATCTTCATCCTGCTGGTGCTCTTCTTCATGCCCCGCTTCACCCGCGACGCGGTGTCGCACTCGGCACGGATGATCCGCCTGACGGTGTCGGTGCTCGTCGGGCTGATGATGACGGTGATGGTCTATCTCTGCACGCTGCCCGAATTGCGAACCTTTGACAATCTGGGTGCGGGTTATTTGTCGCGGAGTCTGAGTGAAGGCTTTGGCCGCAACGCGGTCAACGTCATCATCGTGGACATTCGCGCGATGGACACCACCGGCGAAATCACGGTCTTGGCGGTGGTGGGCATGTCGGTTTACGGGCTGTTGCGGGCCAGGAGGAAACGGGCATGAGCCACGCCGATCAACCCAATCCGATTCCGCACCGCGATCCGTCGTTGAGTCATACGGGGATTCCCGCCTCGGAGCCGACGGAGCTTTTGCGCTCGCCGGTGTTGCAGACCGTGGCGCGGGCGGCGGTGCCGGTGACTCTCTTGGTGTCGCTGATTATTTTCAACCAGGGACACAACCTGCCGGGCGGCGGGTTCATCGCCGGGGTGCTGGCGGCGGCGGCGGGAGCCATGTACCTCATGGCCTTCGGCGTCGCCCGCGCGGCGCGATATCGCTGGTGGAAACTTTCAATCTTCGGACTGCTGATTTCCATCACCACCGGCACGGTGCCCTTCCTGTTGGGCAAAACTTTCATGGACCAAAGCGAACTGCACTTGGGTTCGTTTCACCTGCCCACGGCCGCGTTTTATGACGCCGGGGTCTATCTCATTGTGGTGGGCATGTTGATGACGATGTTCGTGGAACTGGGCTTGGAGGAACACGAATGAATCTGGTGATGGCCTTGGTCATCGGCGTGCTCTATGCCGCGGGAACGTACATGATCCTCCGCCCCAGTCTGGTGCGGATGGTGATGGGTTTCGGCTTGTATTCCAACGCGACGAACCTGCTGTTGATCGTGATGGGCGGTTGGGGGCCGAAACTCGGCGCGCCGTTTGTGGAGGATCCGAAAAACGTGTCGGGCCTGATGGATCCCTTGCCGCCGGACATCATTTTGACGGCGATTGTGATTAGTTTCGCCACCGGCGCATTGCTGTTGACGATTTGCTACCGGGTGTATCTGGATCACCAGACGGACAACCCCGAGTTGTTGCCGGTGGATGAAAGCGCCGACTTGCCGCACCTGATCGAAGCCCGACAGCGTGAACGGGGGGAAACCGATTTGGCCACAGATGAACACGGATGAACACAGATGTGGACACAGATAAAGGCAAAAGGGACTGAACCATCAGATGCACTGAAAACACAAACAAATCAATCAATCCGATTGCTTTTCCCATCCGTGTTTATCTGTGTTCATCGGTGTTCATCCGTGTAACACCAAAATAGCGCCACACCATGCGAATTCTTATTCTTCCATTGCTGATCCCCTTCCTCACCGCCATCCTCTTGGCGCTGTGCAACGGGTGGCGGCGCACGGAGAAAGTGGTCAGCCT
>JBBRGB010000236.1:0-5163 GCA_038241095.1 Phycisphaerales bacterium | reverse complement strand
ACCCGCGCGATCTGAAGCCAGTTCCTCGCCCTCGGGCGACAGGACGCTGTACTGGAGGAATTGCTTGTGAAGGTCGATGCCCACGCTGAGTCCCTTGAAACGAACCGGCCGACGATGTGGCTTCTTCATCACGGTGCTCCTGTCGGGTTGCTGATCTGGGAAGGCCGACACTCGGCCAAACCCGCACCGATCAAACCCGAAGGAGCACCCATTCACAACATCATCCATCCAACACTTGTCGGGGCCTTATTACGGCCGCTTACCGCCGCCGGGATAGAACGGGTCGCACCACAGAGCCGTGGGGTTGGTCGGCTCGTTGAGGGCCTCGTCAAACTTGGCGTTGGACCAGAACTCGGCGTGGCCGTCGAAGAAGGCCAGCGTCACGCCGTCCAGATGCCGGGTGGTGCGGCCGTTGGGCGGCTCGGTGTTGCCATCGTTCCAATCCTTGCCGTCCTCAGGCTCCCAAAACGAGGCGTCGGTGGACTTGAACTGGCCGATGCGGTAGTTGGCCACCACACCGTTCTGATAACCACGCACCGCGGCGTTCATCATGAAACTGGTCATGGCGCGGGTGTCGCCGTTGGCGTTGGGGTCCCACAGGTCCATCGGGCAGCGATACGCGGGCTTGGAATCGAGGTAGTACCAGATCACGCCGGTCTTGATATCGTCGGGGTCGAAGTTGGTGCGATTCTGGGCCGTGTCGCTCCAAGTGTAAAGCCAGCCGCCGCCGGCCCAAAGGGGAGGCGAACCCTCCTCTCGGCTGCTGGAGTTGGGAAACGGCATGAACTCCTTGTTTTCCAAGGCGTACTGGGCACTGGCACCCATGATCGAACGGATGTTGGTCGAACACTGCACCTGCTTGGCGCGGTTGCGGGCCGCGCCCAAGGCGGGCAGCAGGATGCCAATAAGCACGGCGATGATGGAGATCACCACCAGCAGTTCAATTAACGTAAATGCGCGGCGCATGTTCGCGGAGCCTCCAGCTTTCGGGCTTTTAATGAATCGGGTTGGAATGAATATCGGTCAGCCCCCGGAAGTTCCGGAAATCCCGGAAGCCGGGATTGGGACAATAACTCGCACCAGTTTACAACGTTTTGCCCCCAGTTTCTATTGCGAGGCCGTTTTTTTCCATAGCGGTACCCCTGTAATCCGGTTATACGCGGCAAGGGGGTGAAAGGTTGCATTTTTTTCGCCGGGGGAAAAAATGATTAACCACCAAGGGCACCAAGCGCACCAAGGACAGCCGCGTTTGATGAACACGAAGACACGAAGACACGAAGGGAGGCAAAAAACAAAAATTGACTTGAGAATCCAACAATTGTGCAACTCTCAAGCCTTTTTGTCTCCTTGGTGCTCTTGGTCAACTTGGTGGTTAAGACCTCTTTAACCCGCCACGTTTAGCCCTTCCTCGACCACGCCACGGACGCGGGGCATCAGCAGCAGGGCCTCGACGATCATCCAAGCTTCCAAGGCCAGGGTCGCCAGGCCGACGGCGATGAGCACCCAGCGGCCATCGGCAATCCAGCTTCCGCTTGAACCGTCACCCCAGAAAATCTGCATCGCCAGGGCCACCAAGGGCATGATGAGCATGAAGATCATGGGCAGGAAGGCAAACCAGATGGGCTTGTTTCGCCGCCAGAGCCAGAAGCAGATGACCAGAAACGCCAGCCCGCCCAGGAGTTGATTCGTCGCTCCGAAGAGTGGCCAGAGAATCAGCCCCCCGCCCCCGGCATTGGCCCAGGACCAGTCCTTGCCGGGCGCGGGCATGGTGGCGACAGCCCCGGCGGTGACAATGGCGACCAAGGTCGCGGCGTGCTTGTTGGTCAGGATCACGGCTGGATGCCAGCGGAAACGCCGGGCCGGGATCGCCGTGCTTCTTGATGCGGGTCGTGTCGCGTCGCCGGCCGTCTGTCCGCCGCGCTGATGGTCGATTTCCCAGCCGCATTCGGGGCACTTGCCGCTGACGTTGAACGACAGGTCGTACCCGCAGGCGGCACAGGCTGTGGGACTCACTCGCGGGGCGAACGTCGCCGCCAGTTCCTGCACGACGTAGCGCTGCAGGCGGCAGGCGGTGTCCAGCGTCGTCCCGGCGAACGATGCCACCAGCACGCCCAGCAACGCGGTCGCCACGCCCGCGGGAATGCCCATGGCCTTGAGAAAGTTGCCCCCGCCATCGACAAACGCGCCGACCGTCGAGCCCAGGCCTTGAGACTCTTTCCAGGAGAAATATTGTGTGTTCCATGCCGCAGCACCCACGAGTGCAGCATCGTCCGCATCTTTTGGTGAGCTAAAAATCGATCCGAACCCGCTCTCGGCAAAACTTGGGCTCAGCACCAACCCGAGCGGCTTAACCATTTCGCCGGAGCCGTGACGCCTCGCACTGCCGTCGTATTTCAAGACGAAGTATTCGCCACCCGAGTCCACGCCGTAACCTGCGGCATCACCGGGAAGACTAGTCCACAGTGCGGATGGCACTCCGGTCCCCAACCCCAACCCCGCCGTACACGCCAATATCACGATCACCGCCAGGAATCCCTCCGTCACCATCGCCCCGTAACCTACGAAGCGGGCATCGGCTTCGCTCTTGAGTTGCTTGCTCGATGTCCCGCTGGAAACCAGGCAATGAAAGCCGCTGATGGCGCCGCAGGCGATGGTGATGAACAGAAACGGGAAGATCAGCGGCGCATCGGTGGGGTGAAAGTTCCACATCGGGGCAACCAGTTCCAAGGGCACGCGACCGGCCTCGGGCACCGGCGGCGCTCCGCCGAACATCGCCGCCCAGATCAGCCCCAGCACCACCAGCCCCAAGGCCGAAACCAGTTGCAGGGCGTTGATGTAGTCGCGCGGCTGCAACAGCACCCACACCGGCAAGACGCTGGCGATGTACGAATAGATCAGCAAAATCGCCACCCACAGAATCGTCGGGAACCCAGCCGCCCAAGCGTTAAAAGCCCCCAGCGCCGCCTCCATTGCCTCAATCGGCCCAACCATCACACCGGGCAGCCACGCCACTTCCGCCACCTTGAAGTTCTGATCTCCAAAGACCACCGTCAGATACATCAGCCCCAGCGCCAAGAGCGACGGCAGGGTCAGCCCCACGCCTTTTTTGTGCAGCCAAAGCCCGATGCCCACGGCGATGGGCAGTTGAATCCAAACAGGGAAGATGGCCGCGGGGTACTGCTTGAAGACCGCCGCGATGACCAGGCCGAAGATAGCCAGCACGATCATTAGCGCCAAGAACAGCACGCAGAGAAACAGCAGCCGCACACGGGGGTTGAGCACCCGCCCGGCGATGTCGCCGACGGTCTGGCCGTTGTTGCGCAGGGAGACGACCAGCGAGCCGAAGTCATGCACCGCCCCGATGAAGATGGAGCCGAAGACCACCCACAACAGGGCGGGCAGCCAACCCCACATCACCGCGATGGCCGGGCCGACAATGGGGCCGGTGCCGGCGATGGAGGTGAAATGGTGGCCGAACACCACGGCCTTGGGCGTCGGGACGTAATCATTGCCATCATTCAACCGGCAGGCGGGCGTGGCGACGCTGGCATCCAGCCCAAAGATGCGCCGCCCCAGCCACCGGCCATAGGTGTGATAAGCAACAATAAACCCCAACCCCGCGGCAACGGCGATGAGCAGTGTGGCCATGCCGCGATGGTAACAGCGCCCGGATGCCATGCGGAACCAAAGGCGGTGGCATGCGCTGGGATCAACGCGGCATTGACGCCACGACCCATCTCGCCGCCTTGCGTCACGGCAACCAGTGGCAAACCCACTGGCAACAAGCCGCCTGACCCCGCCCCGGAAAATGGGCAGACCCATAAAAATTCTCTTTTGCGTCTTTTATCCCATTGGCGTGAAGAGCGGCGGGCTGGTATGATCCTTGATTCGCCCAAACCCGCCCAGACGGCCTCCTCCTTGTGGAGGCGTCAAAGCCATTCGGAGTTGACCCACCATGATTGAAGCCCTCAAGGGTGAAGATATCGTCCAGAAAGCCGGCGGCCGGTTCAAGCTCTGCGCCCTGATTCAACAGCGGGTGCGCGAGCTGATGGAAGGGGCACGCCCCTTGGTCGAGCGCAAGGGCCGCAGCGACATCGAAATCGCCATCGAAGAGATCGCCCAAGACAAGATTACCTTGGAATACATCGACGACGAAGCCGCGGAAAAAGAGCAGGAACTCGCCGTCGAGTAAGGGACCGTTTTATCGAGCCACCGTCATGGCCACCCCCGTTGCCCCGCAATCTCCCGCAGTGGATGGCAGACTTTCCGGCAGGAAGGTGCTGCTGGGTGTCACCGGCGGGATCGCCGCGTACAAATGTGCCACGCTCGTCAGCCGGCTTGTGCAGGGCGGCGCGGCGGTTCGCGTCGTCATGACTCCCGCCGCCACACGCTTCATCACGCCCTTGACCATGCAGTCGCTTTCGGGCGCACGGGTTCTGACTTCGCCGTGGGAAAGCGACGATTCGCCGCAGTCGCAGCACATCGACTTGGCGCGGTGGTGCGACCTGATGGTCATCGCCCCGGCCACGGCGGACATCCTCGCCAAACTCGCGGCGGGCATGGCCGACGACTTGGTTTGCCTCTCGGCTTTGGCGCTGCCCCGCGCGCCCAAGGTCGTGCCCGTGTTGCTGGCACCGGCGATGAATGCCGACATGTGGGCCAACCCGCTGGTGCAGCGCAATCTTGCCGTGCTGCGTGACACGCTGGGTTGGCGGACGGTTGGGCCGGACGAAGGTTGGCAGGCCTGTCGCACCTCCGGCGGCGGTCGCATGGCCCAACCCGAGGCCATCCTTCAGGCCATCGCCGACGTTCATTGAAGCTCCAATTCCTCCGCTTACTGCGTGCGCGGCTCATGGCGTGACCTTGGGGCGATTCCTGAATCTGTCCCTTTCCCCCATCCGCTAAAATGCGTGGCTTGACGCACGCCATGCCCCCGTGCGTCTCCTTCTCACACGCTTTTACAAGAAACGCCGCCCATGACCACCGCCACGTCCGCCGATCTTTCGCAACACGCCGAGGCTTCCGGCGTGGCCCGCATCGAGATTCATCCCTTGCCCACTGAGCCGGACCCGCTGGCCGCGGCGACCCTGGCGCAGGCACGGGCGCAGTGGCCCCAAGTCACGGCGGTACACACCGCCCGGCTCTATCTCATTGAAGCGCCGC
>JBBRGB010000235.1:0-5182 GCA_038241095.1 Phycisphaerales bacterium | reverse complement strand
CCCGCCAGCAAACCCTGCCCCGCGGCTTCCTCGTAACCACTGGTGCCGTTGATCTGCCCGGCGAGAAACAGCCCCGCCACACGTTTGGTCATGCACGTCGCGTCGATCTGATGCGGCCAGACCATGTCGTATTCCACGGCATAACCGGGCCGCAGAATCACCGCGTTTTCACAGCCCGGCATCCGTCGCACGATGCCTTCTTGCACATCGGACGGCAGCGAGGTGCTGATGCCGTTGCAGTAGATTTCATCGGTCTCGTGCGATTCGGGTTCGAGATAAACGGTGTGTTCATCGCGGTCGGCGAAGCGGTGGATTTTGTCTTCGATCGACGGGCAATAGCGTGGGCCGGTGGTGGCGATCTGGCCGTTGTACATCGGAGCGCGGTGGAGGTTGTTGCGGATGAGATCGTGAATCCCGGAGTTGGTTTGCGTGACCCAACAAGTCGTCTGTGGCAGCACGGGGAAGCGGTCGTAAACGGGCGAATCGACGGCGGGGACGGCGTTGGATTTCTCGCTGTGCAAACGATGGGTGTCGGTCAGGTCGCTGAAGGGAAGCGGTTGCTCGCCACCGGGCTGAACGGGCACGGCCTCGAAGTTGATGGAAGCTTTGGCCAGTCGTGGCGGGGTGCCGGTCTTGAGTCGGCCGAGGTCGAAGCCCAAGGCGATGAGGTTGGCGCTGATGTTGTGGGCGGACATTTCGCCGACGCGACCGCCGGGCGTTTGGCGTTCACCAGTGTGCATCAGGCCGCGCATGAAAGTGCCCGTGGTCAGAACGACGCTGCGAGCGTGAAGGGTGCGCGTGTCACCGTCGGGGAGGCTGACATAATCGACGCCGGTGATGTGGCCGTCGGCGACGTGGAGTTGTTCGACGATGCCGGCCAGGATGGTGATTTCGCTTCGTTGGCGCAGGAGGCGTTGGACTTCGCGGGCGTAGGCGTATTTGTCGCACTGGGCGCGTGGGCCGCGCACGGCCGCGCCCTTGGCGGCGTTCAACATGCGGAACTGGATGCCGGTGGCGTCGGCGGCCAGGGCCATGAGTCCGCCCAGGGCGTCGATCTCGCGCACCATTTGCCCCTTGGCCAGCCCGCCGATGGCCGGGTTGCAGGACATGGCACCGATCTTGGCGGGGTTCATGGTGACCAGCGCCACGCGGGCGCGCAGATTGGCCGCGGCCCAGGCGGCTTCCGCGCCGGCATGACCGCCCCCGATCACGATGATGTCGTAGTCGTCGCGTGACGCCATGTTGTTTCAACCGCCCCCGGGTGAACTCAATCGAATCGAGGATTATACGGTCAAGCCCACAGATGACGTGCGGCCAAAGGTTTTCTTGCCAGCGCAAACGCATGTGGATTTGCAAGAGTGCCAGGCCACGAGCCGCGCACAAAGCGGCTGTCTTTTGCTTGGGTTGACCGACGTGATTCACCCGCTCCCTCACGGTCATGGCCCGCAAAGTGGTATTGTTGCCGGTACATGCGTTTGCCCTAGTTTTCTTGCCCGCGTCGTAACCATGCGTCCCCTTTTGCGGGGGCGTCGGCCTTGACCGATTGCGAATTGATAATCGCGGCGCTGGGGGTCAACTTCTTCCCCAGAAGGCCCTATTACGCTGAAACCCGCGCGGGGGCTGATTCACGCACATGAGCCACGGCGTTGAGAAAAAACCCCAAGCCCGCAGGAGACTCCGCAACCTTGCCTGCTTCTTGCCGCGACCATTGCGGATGGTGCGTCGCATGGGTGAAGCGCTCGGGGTGGGGCATCAGGCCCAGCACCAGACCCGACGGATCGCACACCCCGGCGATGTCATCGACGCTGCCGTTGGGGTTGTCATCGGCGGCATAACGCAGGGCGATCTGGCCGTGGTCCCGCAGTTGTCGCAAGGCCGCGTCATCGGCGACCACGAAGCGACCTTCACCATGCGCCACGGGCAGGTCGAACTCCGCCAAGCCCTTGGTCCAAACGCAGACCGATGACGCCTCGGCTTGGACTTTGACCCACTTGGCCACGAATCGGCCGCAGGTGTTGTCCGCCAGCGTGGCCGTCTGTTTTCCCGCGTCGGGTTGGGGCAGTAGGCCGAGTTTCACCAGCACCTGGAAGCCGTTGCAGATGCCGATGACAGGCACGCCGCGTTGGATCGCTTGCCGCAGCGGTTCGTAGAGCCGGTGCCGCAGGCGGTTGGCCAGGATGCGGCCCGCGGCAATGTCATCGCCATAGGAAAAACCGCCGGGGAAACCGATGAGATCGAAGCGCTCGATCAAGGCCGGGGTTTCCACCAAGGCGTTGACGTGCAGGGTCTCGGTGCGAGCGCCCGCAGCCTCGAAAGCGAAAGCCAATTCACGGTCGCAGTTGGTGCCCGCAGTGCGGATAATCAGGGTGTTGGGGGTCATGCCCGCCCATGATATCCAATCAATGCGGGGGTGAAAGAATCCCGCCCCTTGCATTTTTTGACACTTTTAACAAAACTGTTTCACAGCCACTCTCGCCATCGATTTCACACCGCCCCACCGTCTCTCACCGCACGGAGCGCCTCATGGCCCAAGTCACCATCGATCATGTTTCCAAGGTCTATCCCGGCGATGTCAAGGCTGTGGACGACATCTCCCTGCAAATCGCCGACCAGGAGTTCATCGTCCTTGTAGGCCCGTCGGGCTGCGGCAAATCAACCACCCTGCGCATGGTCGCGGGACTCGAAGAAATCACCGAGGGCACCATCAGCATCGGCGACCGCGTGGTCAACGATGTGCCCCCCAAAGACCGCAACATCGCCATGGTCTTTCAGAACTACGCCTTGTATCCGCACATGACGGTTTACAAGAACATGGCCTTCGGGTTGAAGCTGCGGAAGATGCCCAAAGACGAGATCGACCAGCGGGTGCAAAAGGCCGCCAAGATGCTGGGCATCGAAAAGCTGCTCCAACGCAGGCCCAAGGCGTTGAGCGGCGGGCAGCGGCAGCGGGTGGCGCTGGGCCGGGCCATTGTCCGCGACCCGGCCTGCTTCCTCTTTGACGAACCGCTCTCCAACCTCGATGCCAAGCTCCGCGTCGAAACCCGCGCCGAACTCAAACGTCTGCACCACCAACTCCGCACCACCACCATCTACGTCACCCACGATCAGGAAGAGGCCATGACCCTGGGCGACCGCGTGGTGGTGATGAGCAACGGCCTGATTCAGCAGTTGGCACCGCCGCTGACGGTTTACGACGCGCCGGTCAACCGCTTCGTCGCCGGCTTCGTGGGCAACCCGCCGATGAACTTTCTGGAAGGGAAACTCGAAGACCGCGACGGGCAGTTGCGCTTCGAGAGCCAAGGCATAAGCATCGCACTAACCGGGAAGAAGGCCACCCACCTCGCCTCCAGCGTCGGCCAAGCGGTGACGCTGGGCGTTCGCCCCGAAGGCCTGCACCTGCGGCCCAACGAACACGCCAACCGCGAGGATCAGACCCTCGACGTCACCCTCCAAGTCGTCGAACCGCTGGGTGCCACCATGGACCTTTACTGCGACTCGACTCAAGGCCAGCGCATCACCGCCCGGGTCAAGGCCGAGCCGACGAATGAACGCCAAGCCGTGACGCTGTATCTGGACATGGACAAAGTGCATCTCTTTGAGCCGGGCGAATACGGCCGCACGCTGACGCTGACGCACGAACACCAACGGGTCGGCGTATGACTTTTCGCCCGTTAGCCCCCGTTTCCCGGCTAATATTTCGTCATGCTCTGAAGATACGGGGAGCGTCCCCCGCGTTTCTCCCCGAGCACCATCATATCGGTGCTCGTTGGAGGAGGATTTTATTTGCCACCTTTTCGGCTGTTGCATGATTGACATAACAGCTGCGCATTGTCCAGTCGTGTCTTTCCGCCCTTTACATGCGCGATCATGTGGTCAACCGTGAAATTGTCCCACAGCAGATTTCTTCTGCATTGTTGGCATTTGGGAGCTGCATCCGAGTTCCAAATAATCCGGCGTTGCTCAAGGGAGAATAGCCGATATGAATCCTTGGTCTCATATAGTGGCTGCAGCAACCCTCGGATGACATTGGCACGACGTTGCCGAGTCGCAGCACTATCGGTGTCTCCCTGCACTGTCAACAAATAGTCCGAAAATGGAGGACGAGGCTTGGCTGCCTTTGCTTGACGATACAAATCTCGTAACTCGTCCACGCCAGTGGACAGTCGGCGGAGAAGTTGAAATGCCAACTTATTCCGCCCGTCATTCGTCAATACGAACTTATGTTGATGCATCTCCCAGACGAGCATGAACAGCGAGTAGAACTCGGCTGTATTGCGGAACCGCGTGGCCCGCAAATCGGGGAACATCCGGCGAACCAGACCCATCGTGTGGGTGAACTCACGTATAATCCGCCCGAGCGTGTTTCCGTTGACCGAGTCGTTGCCCATCGCTCGATCCAACGCTGTTTTCTTATTGATCAAGCCGCCTTGCTGGATCGACATCAATAGCTCGCAGAAGAGTTCGGTCCCTTTCATGCGTTCGAGCTGGCCACGCGAAAGAATCCGCTGTTGCAAAAGTGGCTTTTCATACTTATGAACCAACCGTTCCGCCTCACGAAGAAAACGGCTGTCGTAGTACTTGGCGTGTCTTTTCTCACCGGAAGTCAGACGCTTTCCGGTCGAATTGATCCGCACGAATAAATCGACGATCTCCGAAAGATCGCCAGACACCTCGACCGTCTGGATCGGGTAGCACTCAACTCGATGCCGAATCTCCGGACAACGGCGACGTATGGCTTTCCAGTCCCACCACTGGAGCCCGTCCCCATCGAGTTCGAGCTTCACGTCAAAGCGGTCTTGCTTAACACTACAGCGCAGGCTCCGCTCAAGTTGTTGAGCCTTGTGTGCCGATGATTCCTTCCAATACGACATGGAGGTCGATCATGACACACGAGGAAATCGCTGCTCTGGGTGTGGCGTTGCCGCGGTATCTCAATGGCTTTGCCTCTTGCTTCCAGCGGCGACCGATGCTGGAGCACTTTGGCACCTACTGCCGCGGATTGCTCAGCGATTTGCCGCGTAAGAGTGTCGAGCCCATCGCCTTGGCCAGCGACACCGCCGTGCGAACGCTGCAGGTCTTCCTCACCGGCGGTCGCTGGAGCCACGAGATGCTGCGTGACGGCCTGCAGCGTCGTGTGGCCGATAGGCACATGCCCCCGCCGGGCCAGCCGCGCCACGCTGGC
>JBBRGB010000234.1:0-5208 GCA_038241095.1 Phycisphaerales bacterium | reverse complement strand
TTCCCGACGCAGAACGTCGCAAACACCCGACCAATGACATCATCCGGCGTCATCACCCCGCCTAGGCCCGCCAACTCATCCAAGGCCTGCCGCAACTCCGCGGCCAGGAGTTCCACATCATCCAGCGCATGATTGTGGCGCTGCGGAGCCAGTCGGGCCACAGCCGCGTCGAGCCAGTGCGCGGCTTGGCGCAGCGAGCTTTCATGACGCGGCTGCAACGCCAGAGCCTGGCCCGTGACGCTGACGCCGGACTGCCAGAGCCGCGCGGCGATGAGTTGACGAAGTTGAGGGACACCCTGGCCGGTGATGGCGCTGAGGTGAAGATCATGGTCACTTAATAAAGATGGCGGGCTTTGACGAGGCGACAGATCGCACTTGGTGTGCAGGTGGAGCAGCGGCGCGTGCGGCTGTTGGCTTTGCGTCGCGTCGTGGAGAACTTGCGAAGCGGCGTTGGGTTCGCCCTCATCGCACAAGAGCAGCAGGTCGGCCCGCTCGATGGCCGCGCGGGCGGCGGCTTGAGCTTGTTGATCCAGCCCCGCCGCGGCATCGTCCAAGCCGGCCAAGTCCACCAGCATCACCTCGCGCTCGCCCAGCCGCAGCGGTTCCTCCAGCACGTCGCGGGTCGTGCCCGGCGTGGCGCTGACCACGGCCCGCAGTCGGCCAAGCAGAGCGTTGAACAACGTGCTCTTGCCACTGGAGGGCGAGCCGACCAACACCACTCGCGGCAGGGCTTCGAGCGAACCCCAAGCCCGGCTGTGGCGCAACAGGTCGTCAAGCCGCTGACGCAGCGCCGCCAAGTTCGCCGCCAGCGCCGCCGGGGCGATGGGCACCACATCGTCCTGATCCACGAAGTCGATGCCCGCCTCCACCAGCGCCAGTTGTGTCGCCAGCCCGTCCACCAGTTCCGTGGCGAAGCGGCCAAGCACGCCCCGGCGAAGTTGACCCGCGGCCCTAAGCTGGCCGTCGCTGACCGCGGCGATGGTGGCGGCGACCCCCTCGGCCTGGGTCAGGTCCAGCTTCCCCGCCAGGAAGGCGCGGAAGGTGAACTCGCCCCCTTGTGCTAACCGCGCCCCTAGTCCGATAACTCGATGCAGAAGGCGATCCAGCAGGGCCGGATTGCCCGGAACTTGGATTTCCGCCAAATCTTCACCCGTGAAAGTGTGCGGCCCGGCAAAAAAGGTCAAAAACGCCGTAAAACCGATTTTAACCCCCCCCCCGACGCGAGGGGGTAAGGGGGGGGTGGGAGGGGGGTAGCGGGGGGGGGCTGGGGGTGGAAGGGGGGTGTTGGACTGATATAAAAATGTGGAAAAGTCGATCAAAACAGGGGTTTGGGTGCGGTTTTCGGTGGGTTCGGACAGGCTATTGATATTGTTCGCGGAACGATCGGATCGGCAAATGGTATTGATGATTGATAATGTCAATGGGCCTGTGATTCTCACCAAACCGCGCGGCGAGCGCCCGGGCGGCGAACTGACGGCGACAATGGTATCCCGTTGGGTAGTCATTCTGATAGTACCATTCATCGCCATCGAACGCTATCAACGGTCGGTCTTGCGCTGCAGTTTCGCCAGGTTTACATCCTCGCCGATGAGGATCAGCACGTCATCCTCGAGCAGCGGATCGGCGGGGTCGGGGAGATAGATGCGCTGGCCGCGGATGCCCTGCTCCTTGTCCTGTTGCCGGCGGATGGCCGCGACGTTGATGCCCAACTCCTTGCGGGCGTCGATGTCCGCCAAGGTCTTGCCGGCCCACTGCGCGGGGGTGCGCATCTCCACGATGCTGTGCGTGGCGTCGAGTTCCAACTGCTTCAAATAATGCGGATTCGCCAGTCGATTCGCCAGCCGATCGGCGCTTTCGTCTTCGGGGTAGATCACTTCGTCCGCGCCGATCCGGGAGAGGATCAGGCCCGCGGTGGGGTTCATGGCACGGCTCACCACACGCTTGATTTCAAGCTGTTTGAGCGTCACGGTGACCAAGGCCGCGCCTTCGAGATTGTTGCCGATGCCCACCACCGCCACGTCGGACTGCTCCACGCCGTGGGCACGCAAGGCTTGATCGTCGGTGGCGTCCATGGCGATGGCCATGGTCACGCGGTCGCGGATTTCTTCGATGATGCGGGCGTTGCGGTCGATGGCCAGCACCTCTTGGCCGGCCAGCGCCAGGCTGGCGGCGAGGCGCGAGCCGAATCTTCCCAGACCGATGATGGCGAATCGTTGCATGGTGGTTCCCGTGGCCGCGCGGGTTTGATCGGATGGCGCGGCGAGTGTTCTTAAGAATACACGGAGCCTTGAAGTTGTGGCGACGTTGCCCGCGATGGGCCACGGCGTGCGGAGACGGGGAACGCATTATGTGCCTTGAAATGCGTCGTTTCCGCTTGCGCCCTTGGTCGCGGCTTCGCTTACAATCCGTCCCATGCAAGCGATTATTCTCGCCATTGGTGATGAGTTGGTGCTGGGGCAGACGGTGGACACCAACAGCGCTTGGTTGAGCGAACAGTTGTCGCGGCTGGGGGTGATGACTCGCTATCACCAGACCGTCGCCGACGACAGCGCGGCCATCGCCGCGGCCATTACTTGGGCCTGCCACGAAGCGGAATTGGTGATTGTTTCAGGCGGTCTGGGGCCAACGGACGATGACTTGACGCGGCACGGATTGGCCGAGGCGATGGGGCAAACGCTGGTGTTGCATGAGCCGAGTGTGGCGGCGATTGAAGCGTTTTTCGCCCGTCGCGCCAAGCCCATGCCCCAGGCCAATCGCATCCAGGCGATGTGTCCGGTGGGCTGCGAAGTGATCCCCAACTCGGCCGGCACCGCGCCGGGATTGAAGGCGAAACTCGATCGCGCCACGGTGTATGTCACGCCCGGTGTGCCGCGGGAAATGGTGGTCATGTGGCAGCGTTCCATCGCCCCGGAAGTCGCGGCCGCAGCGGAGCAAGGCTCATCGCGCGGCGTGATCCTGGCGACCAAGGTCAACACCTTCGGGCAGGGCGAAAGCGCGGTCGGCGAAATGCTGGGCCAACTGATGCGCCGCGACCGCAACCCCAAGGTCGGCACCACTGTCAGCGGGGGCGTGGTTTCCGTGCGCGTCCGCAGCGAATTTCCCACCGCCGGCGAGGCACACGAGCAACTTGACGACACGGTGCGACAGGTCGAGGCGACGTTGGGTTCGTGCGTCTATGGCCGGGATGATGAGACGTTGCAGGCCGCGATGGTGGCGCTGTTGCGCGAGCGTGGCTTGACCATCGCCACGGCTGAGAGCTGCACGGGCGGCTTGGTCGGGGCCATGCTCACGGAAGTGCCCGGCTCCAGCGCGGTCTATCGCGGCGGCTGGGTGACGTACACCAATGAGATGAAGGTGTCGCAACTCGGCTTGGACGCGGCGATGATCGCCACGCACGGCGCGGTGAGTCAACCCGTGGCCCGCGCCATGGCGCAAGCGGCGCTGGAGAAAAGCGGGGCCGACTTGGCGCTGGGCATCACTGGCATCGCGGGGCCGGACGGTGGAAGTGAAGGCAAACCGGTCGGTCTGGTGTGGGTGGCGTTGGCTTGGCGCAAAGGTGTCAACGCGCGGCGATCTGAAGCGGGCGTGGATGCCTTGCGACTGGATTTGTCAGGCGACCGTCAAACCATCCGCGACCGAGCCGCCAAGTGCGCCTTGCAGATGACGCGCTACTTTCTTATCGACGCGGAGTGGGATGATCTGCTCTGGGGTCGGCGGGAAAAAGGATGAATGATCCCGCCCAAGACAATCCGTTTTCCGTCAATGATGCCTCGGTCGCTGGTTTTGGTTCCGCACCGCCCGCCGCCCTGATCACCCCACTGTCATCCGAATCCCAAGCCGCGCGTTTCAACGCTTTCAAGGGCTTGTTCATCGTGCTGGTGGTCATGGGGCACAACCCCCTCATTGGCCAGACGCTTGGCGTCAACGGTGTGATTTACCTCTTCCACGTGGCCATGTTTCTCTACCTTCCTTTTCTCCGCCCGCGGGAAAAGTGGGACAAGACCTCGGCCATCGACATCATCGTGCGCTACGGTTGGCCGCTGTTGATCTTTCTGATCTTGTTTGTGATTTACTTCACCGTGACCAGCGGCAAGTCTCTTTCCGGTGTGCCCGTCGCGGTGGTGTGGGGGCTTTTCGCCTCCAGCGCCCGGGTGTTCGACCAGGTGGCGGGGGCGCAATTGCTCTGGTTCCTGCCCGCCCTCATCGGCCTGCGCTTGGCGATGAAAGGCTTTGCCCATTTGCGCGGTGGATGGCTATTGACAGGGATATCGCTGGCCTTGGTGTCGCATGTCACCGTGGGTCTGTTGCCCTACTCTTGGCAGACGAGCACGCCACTGGGATGGCCTGTCGTGGCGTTCATTTTCTTTCCCGGACTGGTCATTCACGCCCTGTGGCGACCTCAACGGCGCATGCCTTGGCCCGTGATTGTCATTGCCATCCTGGGGCTGATTCCCTTGGTTTGGTACTACTTGGCCACCGGCTTGGCCTTCAACATCGGCTATCTGGCGATTCCTTCCCCGACACAGCCTCTGCGGATTTTGTCCATCGACCTGATTCATCTCATCGTTTTTTTCTGCGCCATGGAAGGGTGTCGACTGGTTTGGGCGCAACGGCTTTTGGGCCGCTTGGGCAGGCTCTCATTTGAGATTTACCTTCTCCATCAGCCCGTATCCATCATTCTGCGAGCCGTCGTGGCGCGTCTGAGAAATGGCGAGCCGATCACCGTGAGTTACGCCTTGCTGACGCTGGCGACCACGCTGGCCGTGACGCTGCCGCTGGCGATGCTCATCCACGCGCTGCCCCCCCTGCGGCAAGGAATCTTTCCCGTCGGCCTTGATGCACTGCGCCGCTGGCCGCGATCCCTTGGTCGCATGTGGGGCAGTGGCAAAACGTGAGGTGATTTACGCCTTGCCGCGGATGGTCAGGGGTGTGGTTACGGCGCTGGCGTGGATGGTTTCGACGTTGCCGGCGGCGATTTTTTCAAAGCCGCTGCCAAGTTCGCCGATGGGATCGGGCGGCACGACATCGACCACTTTTTCGCCCAGCTTCGCCTCGCCGCGCTTGACCTTGTCTTCAAAACCCTTGCACTGCGCCAGCAGTTCTTCCAAGATTTTTTCCTCGGGCACGTTGGCGACTTTTTCACCCTGCACGTAGATGATGCCGCGACGGTCGCCGGCGAAGATCGCCACGTCCGCGCCTTCACACTCG
>JBBRGB010000233.1:0-5239 GCA_038241095.1 Phycisphaerales bacterium | reverse complement strand
TGACAGGCCGGCCCGGCTCCGCAACCAATCACCGGCACGACATTTTCCCCCGCCACCTTGGCTGTCGCTTCCACCACCCGTTGCGAAACCTCGGCGGGCACGGCTTCCAAAAGCAGCATCACCGCCCCGGCTTGAACCATCGCCACCGCCACGTCCACCACCCGTTTGACATCCGCTTCATTGCGAAACATCGAGCGACTGCGACCGCCCTGCAACTGCTTTAACTGCGGACGGGAACCCAGATGCGCCACCACTGGCACGCCGGCGTGCGCCATGCGACCCACCAGAGGCAAAAACGTCTCATCTACCTCCAGCTTCACCGCGTCAGCGCCGGCCGCGGCGACAAACGCCACCGCGTTTCTCATTGCATCATCATCGCCACAGTGATACGAACCAAAGGGCATGTCCGCCATGACCAGGGCTTCGGGCGCGCCCCGTCGCACCGCCGCGGTGATTTGCAGCATGAAGTCCATTTTGGCTGGCAGGGTTGAAGCGTGGCCCAGGACAAACTCTGCCGCGGTGTCACCCACAAGCAGAGTCGGCACGCCGCCCCGCCAGAGCCACTGGGCCGTCACCGCGTCATAACAAGTGAGCATGGCAAACGGCTTCCGCTCCCGCATCCAAGTACGAAGCGTCCGCAGGGTTACCCGTTTGGTTTGAGCTTGATTCATGGCGTTTTTCTCGCACAAAACCGGGCGCTTGTCCAATCCCATGTTCACTTCCCTCGTGGGCCGGGTGCCACACAGCATCCCGTCAGGGTGCTGTGTGCCGATTAACTGTTGAGTCTCGGTTGCAGGGATTTATGTGACGCATCATTGTAGTTTTCGCGAATGCCGCACCGGTCATCAACTTGGGCTTCACGTGGTTCCCCAGACACACAGCACCCGAAGCGGGATGCTGTGTGGCACCACATCGGATTCCCGCCCCCACGCTATGCTTTGCCCCATGCCTCAAGTGGTATCACACCATTCGCAACGCCCTTGGCCGACCCGGTTGCTGGAACTTGGCCGGGACATCAAGTTGAGTCACTCGGTCTTCGCCCTGCCCTTTGCCCTGCTGGCGACGTTCATGGCTGCGGGGTATTCACTGCCCGCGGAGAGGGGGGGCGATGGCGCGATCAACAGTCTGGCCTTTGCGGGGTCTTTGCCATCGTGGAAAGCGTTACTGTTGATCGTGGTGTGCATGGTCGCGGCCCGCACGGTGGCCATGAGTGTCAACCGCCTGGCGGATGCCCGTTTTGACGCCGCCAATCCCCGCACCGCCGGCCGGGCCGTCCCCGCAGGTCGCCTGTCGCGCCGCGATCTCATCCTGGCCATCGCCCTGACTTCGGGCCTCTTTGTTCTCGCCTGCGCGGGCTTTTACTGGCTTTTCGCCAACCCGTTTCCGCTGCTGCTCTCGCCCCTGGTGCTGCTCTGGCTGGGGCTTTACAGTTTCACCAAGCGCTTCACCTGGCTCTGCCACCTGTTTCTCGGTTCCGCCCTGGCCATGTCGCCCGTGGCGGCGGCCATCGCCATTGCCCCTCCGTTTATTTTGCAACCCGATGTCTGGCTGCTGGCGTTGATGGTCATGGGCTGGGTCGCGGGTTTCGACATCATCTACGCCCTGCAGGACGTCGGCTTTGACCGCCAAGTGGGCCTGCATTCCATGCCCGCCAACCTCGGCGTGCAACCCGCCCTCTGGATCGCCCGCCTGCTGCACATTCTTTCCATCGCGGCCTTGATCGCCCTGGTCTGGCTCAGCCCCACCCTGGGAATCGCTTTCGCCATCGGCATCGCCTTGGCGGCCGCGTTGCTGCTCGTGGAACATACCCTGGTCTGGCGCTCGACCACCCATCACATCAATGTCGCGTTTTTCACTCTTAACGGCATCCTGAGCCTCGTCCTGGGCACCTTGGGCATTTTCGACGTGCTATGCCACATTTAGCCCTCGTCGTCATGGGGATGGCCATTTCAAGGAGACCCGCCTGCGGGCGCTCAATGGCGGTTTGTCAGCGGCACGCACAAGGATTCAGTGATTCCGCAACAGAATCGTGACTTGCAACACCGTGGCGGTGGCGACCCATGCCAGGTAGGGGATTTGCGCCAGAGCCACCCAGCGATAATGAGGCCAGATGGCGATCATCAGCCAGGGAATCGTTCCCAGCACGATGAGGATGTCGATCGTTGCTAAGGGGATGTTGCGCAGCCCGCCGAAGAGGGGCATGAACAGCAGGTTCGCCGCCAAGTTCAGGGCAAACGGCAGTACCACCAGCCAAGGGACTTTACCCATGAACGTTTTGTAAAAGGCCCAGCCGAAGCTGATAAGAATGATGGGGTAGAGGATCGTCCAGATGAGACTGATGGCGCCGGGCGGGGGCGTCCATGCGGGCTTGACGAGTTGGGCGTACCAAGTTTGAAAATCCATAGGTGATTGTAGTCTTGGATTTTTTTTGGGGGGGGTTCTACTTCGATCGACTCAGGACGAAGATGGCGATGTCGGCGTTGAGGTTGGGGTCATCAACGACCTGTTGGCCGCTGCCGCTTTCCAGATAGACCTGACGGTGAATGGTCAACCCCTTGTCCCGGCAGAAATCGCGCACATCGGCAATCGAAGGGAAACGCCGGTTGGGCGTGTTGTACCACTCATGGGTGAAGATGCCCGTGCTCTTGGGAGAACGGCCTTCTTTGTAAAGCATCTCGCGCAGATGCTTGTAGGCGAAGTTGGGGAAGCTCACAATCGCACGCTTGCCGATGCGGACGATCTCGCTGACGATGCGCTCTGTGTCGGTGATCGACTGCAAGGTCTGCGACAGCAACACCACATCGAACTGCTGATCGGAAAAGGCGGTGAGGGGTTGGTTCAAGTCGGCTTGGACGACATCGAGGCCGCGGGCGACGCAGGTGATGATGGCCTGCTCGTCGAGTTCGACGCCCATGAGTCGCCGGTGGCCCCGGGCTTTGAGCAGCGCCAACAGTTCGCCGCCGCCGCAGCCCACGTCCAGCACGCTGATTTGAGGCTGGGGGGGGATGAGGTCGAGGATCAGATCGTGGTCGAGGCGTTGGGCGTGGAAGATGGAGCGGGGATCGGGGCGAGAGGGTTGGCCACCGCGGGTGGCGGGGCCGGGCTGGTCGTGGTGGCCGTCCAAGTGGTCGAGGAACCCGCGGATCATTTCGCCATAGACCGCCAGGTTGTCGGGCAGGAGAAAGGCGTCGTGTCCACATTGGCTCTTGACATCGCAGTAGCTCACGGCCTTGTTGTTGGCCGCCAAGGCCTCGGCGATTTGCAGACCCTGAAACGGCGGGAACAACCAATCACTGGTGAAACTCATCACCAGCCAGCGGGCTTTTGTTTGGGCAAACGCGGCCCGCAGGTCATCGGGGGTGGCACCCAGATCAAAGTCATCCATGGCGCGGGAGAGGGCGATGTAGCTGTTGGCGTCGAAGCGTTCGACGAACTTGTCGCCCTGATGCGCCAGGTAGGTTCCCACGCCGTAATGCTTTTCAAAGCCGGTGTCGATTTCCCGGGGCTTCATGCGGGTCAGGTCGAACTTTTCGGTCATGGCCTCGCGGGAGAGGTAGGTGATGTGGCCCAGCATGCGCGCCAGCGCCAAGCCCACCCGCGGGCCAGTGGGGTGGTCGTAATATTGCCCATCGCGGAAGTCGGGGTCGCGGACAATGGCGTTGCGGCCAACGATGTCGAAGGCCAGGGCTTGGGCGTTGAGACGCGGTGAAGTCGCCAGGGCGATGACGCCGCGCATGGCGTCGGGGTGGCGGATGCCCCAGGTCAAAGCTTGATGCCCGCCCAGCGAACCGCCGACCACGGCGTGAAGTTTTTTGATGCCCAGATGCGTCACAAGTTGCCGCTGAGTCTCGACGATGTCGCCCACGGTGATGCGGGGAAACTCCGCCCCATAGGGCCGGCCCGTGGCGGGATCGACGCGGTTGGGGCCGGTGGTGCCCCGGCAACCACCCAACACATTGACGCAGATGACGAAGTAACGATCCGTGTCGATGGCCAAGCCGGGACCGACGACCACATCCCACCAGCCCGGCGTGTCGTCGGGGTCGTGGCGGGCGACATGGGAATCGCCGCTTAAGGCGTGGCAGATGAGAATGGCGTTGTCGGCAGAGGCGTTGAGTCGGCCGTAGGTCTCAAAGGCGATTTCCACCTCGGGCAACACCCGCCCGCCGAACTCCAACGTCAGCGGTCCGGGAAGGCCAAAGACCCGCGCGTGAGGCAGCGGAGCCGCGGAACGATCATCATCGGAACTGCGGGAGGAGGAGTCTTGAGTCTTGGGTCTTGAGTCTTGAGACTTCATGTTGTGGAGTTATCGCAAATGCCTGATCCCATTTCATATTGCGTGAGTTTGATTGTTCTGGCTATTAGCCGCGGCGTCCCCGCCGCGCGTCTTGCAGTGTAGATGTTGCGTTGTGCATATTCATGCGCTTAGGACTGCGACGGGGACGTCGCAGCTATGAGTCAGAGTCAAACAACATTCATTGTTTGACCCTCAAGACTCACCCCTCAAGACTATTTTTGCGACGCCACCAGCGCCTGCTCCAGGTCGGCCTGGATGTCGCGCACATCCTCGATGCCGATGGAGAGTCGCACGTACTCCGGCGACACGCCGGCCCGGCGTTGCTCATCCTCGCTCAACTGGCTGTGAGTGGTGCTGGCGGGGTGGATGACCAAGCTCTTGGCGTCGCCGATGTTGGCCAGGTGCGACAGCAGTTTGCAGGCGTTGACGAACTTCTTGCCCGCCACCATGCCGCCCTTGATGCCGAAGCCCATGATGGCGCCTTGGCCTTGGGGCAGGTACTTCTTGGCGTTGGCGTGGAACTTGTGCGAAGCCAGGCCGGGGTAGTTGACCCACTCCACCGCAGGGTGTTTTTCCAACCACTGCGCCACGGCCAGGGCGTTTTCACAGTGCCGGGGCATGCGCAGGTGCAGCGTTTCCAAGCCCATGAGGAAGAGGAACGCAGCAAACGGGCTCATGGCAGCGCCGGTATCCCGGAGCCAGTGCGTGCGGATGTGGATGATGTAGGCGATGTTGCCAATCGGGCGAAGGGCTTCTTCGAGGATCGCGCCGTGGTAGGAGGGCGTGGGTGCGCAGAACTCGGGCCATTTTTCGGGGTTGTCGGCCCACTTGAAGTTGGCGCTGTCGACGACGAGGCCGCCGATGTGGGTGCCGTGGCCGCCGAGGAACTTGGTGGCGGAGTAGACGACGATGTCGATGCCATGCTCGATGGGGCGAAGCAGC
>JBBRGB010000232.1:0-5269 GCA_038241095.1 Phycisphaerales bacterium | reverse complement strand
CCCTGCGCCTCGATACCCATGAAAAAACAAAACACGGGGAAAGTGAAAAATTTAGGATTCTTAACCAAAAACGGTTGGTGTGAACCTCAAATAACGCCGGGATTAGGCAAGTTTATAAAATCCGATTGTCGTTTCGTATGGAGTTGAAAATTAGGAGAGCCAACAAGCATGGGCACACCGGGCAAGAGCTTCCTTGCCAACCTTCAAAGCCGCCAGCGCCACCCTCCGTGGTAACTTGCCGCAGTACTCATAATGGCAAGGACAGTCGCGGTAAGATGGCGGGTTTAAAGTTCGATGTTGGGTTTTCCACAGAGAACTTCTAACCCTATTTCCTTCTACCGAATTTATTGACTATTCAGGATGCCTCCCAGCCATGTATAAAATCAAGTTCGTCGTCGTCTAGCGAATCGTCCGCCAGCATTAAATATACATTTCGCGTACTTTCTGCCAAACGTTTCCAATTATCACGGGTAACCTTGGTGTTAGGAAAGACTCCGCCAGGATCGCTTTGATCGTACCTAAAAATTCCCTCAACCAATTCTCGCAATGCTTCGAGGACTGGCGAAGTGGCATCAGGCAACGACTTGCCGCATAAGTTGTTGGTCCGAACAACAGTTATTTCATAACGAACTAATCGATCAAATAGGAATCCGATCAAATCGACAATGTACATATTATCCGTTTCATAATTTTTCCCAAGATGCGTTAGCATGAGGTCGATTATTTCATATGTGGCATCAGTGGTCGCCCATTTGTTGCCTGCAATGCGAAGCGCCAGTATCGCGTCATTCTTGATTCTCTCCAACGCTCGATCATATAGTGGGCCACTGCCATGAAGATGAGCCGCCAGAACTAATGCGTCCCCACAAGAGTTATCGCGCGTAATTCGCAGGAGTATTTCTCGCGTCAGCGCATATAGAGTGATCCAACGTGCGTGGCTTTCCGGTAGCTTATAGTCTGCATCGCCTAGAGTAAGATCGCCAATGGCACGAACCTCTTCAACAAAAGTTCGCATCAATTCAAGAGCGTCGATGCCCGATGACCTATCGATTGTCTTATCACATCCCAGTTCTTGAGACGCCGAATTCACCGCACACCTTGTCAGTAATACCCCTATTAGGTCAATAATCCAATCATTATCGCAGAGGTACAGCTTGCCCAAATCGCCAAGCAACTTGTGAACGCGCCCTTTGACAAATGAATCACAATGCCAAAATGTCCCACCTCCGCGAAATACGTTTTCAATGCCGCCCCGGGTGCGGCTGCACGCCTCCAGTCTTGACTTAGCAGCCCGTCGCTCGTCACGAGCGAACTGCTTTTTAGTTATAGTTTGTTTCTGTTTGAGCTTTTTCAATCTATCCAGCGGATTATTCACTCTGGGTTGTGATCTTTTGGGGTGCTTGCCATCCAAAGCTCTACGAAGACTCCCGCCGCTCATTAGTACATAGTGCCGACGTGACATGTGAATCCCCTGTAAATGGAGCTTAGTAAACAACCATGCTGACAGCTCCATTATAGCAGAAGTATCTGTGTTTCACCAGTGTCAAGGAGAAGAAAAGGGGTCATAAGTGCTCTGTGGAAAACCCCGAGTTTGAGAATCCAACGCGGTTTCCAATTAGCCTCGAAGTCTTGGCTTTGACCCCGGCGGGGTCATGGAATGTAGCTACGGGTGGAGCGGAGCGGAACCCGTGGGAAAGATGCCAATGTTTTTTCGGCCTGGCAGAGGCGAGGGAAAAAGGTTAACCAAGGATTCCGCCGTCTCTTTGGGATGGACATCTTTCAATCTCCATGACCACGGGTTGCGATTCGCTTCACCCGTGGAACTCATCACCCGTCACAGCTCCGACATCATGGCCGTGGACGAGCCGCATATCGCCGACGCCTTGCGCCGCATTCGCACCGAGGCCTGCCAGGGATTGACCGTCAAGGATCTGATTGCCGAGTTGCCCCTGTCCCGTCGCGGCTTTGAGATCGCCTTTCATCGCTGCATCGGCGTGACCCCTGGCAAGGAGATTGCCCGCGTACGCATCGGACGCGCTAAGAGTCTGCTGGCCGACACCCTCCTGTCCCTGCCCGAGGTAGCCGCCCGTTGTGGCTTCAAAACTTCCAGCCACTTCGGTGAAGCCTTCCTCCGCGAAACCGGCCTGAGGCCCGGCCAATACCGCAAGGTCGGAAGGTAGCCGGATTCCGCGGCGTTTTGGTTCAATCCACCCAAACCGCGGTTTCTTGAAGGGTGTGGACGTGGCCCAGGCCCCAGTGGCCCAGCAGGGCGGCTCCCAAGGCCGAGGCGTCGGCGGCTTCAGAGGTGATGAAGTCCATGCCCAGCGCATCGGCCACGATCTTCCGCCACACCGCCACCCGCGCCACTCCGCCTGTCAAGCGCACCCTCTTTGTTGCCGACCGTTTGGCCGTGGCGGTTTTGTCAATCGCGCCGCTGTCGATCAGCGCCTCCCACACATCGGCCAGGCAAGAGGCGGTGGCCTCCATCATGGCGCGGGCGATGTGGCCGCGGGTGTGGTTCAAGGTCAGCCCCAGCAGGGAGGCCGTCATATCGCTGCTCCAGTGCGGGCTGCGTTCACCGGTCAGATACGGCAGGGCGGTGAGACCTTCAGCGCCGGGGGGAACGGTCGCGGCGTCGGCGAAGAGGCGGGCAAAGGCCGTTTCGTCCTTGCGAATGTCGGCGTAAAACGTGTCCCGCACCCAGCGCAGCGCCAGCCCGCCGTTGTTGATCGCCCCGCCGGCGAAGTAATGATCCCGGCACAGGGCGTAACACCAAGTGCGTTGCCGCGGGTCGAGCCGGGGTTGATCGACGATGACTCGCACCGCGCCGCTGGTGCCCAGGGTGACGACGATGTCGCCGAGTGAGGCTGCTCCTGCGCCGAGGTTGGCCAAGCCCCCGTCGCTGGAGCCGGGAATCACCGGCAGGCCGACGGGCAGGCCGGTTTCGCGGGCGGCCTGCGCGGTCAGGCCCGCCAGCGGCAACTGCGATTCGACCAGCGGTGGCAGATGTTGGGCCGTGACGCCCGCCAAACGCAAGGCTTCCTCATCCCACGCCAATGTCCGCAGGTTCAGCAGTCCCGTGGTGCTGGCCAAGCCCACATCCGTGGCCCAGCGGCCCGTGAGACGATGCAACACCCAGTCCTTGACCGCCACGAAAAGCTGCTCTTGGCGTGTCATGGCGGGATCGGTTCGCAGCCAGTGTCGCAATCGGGGCAAGTGATACGGCGCTTGCACCGGACAACCCGTGCGCTGATACAAACCCGCCACCAACGCTTCATCGCGGCGAAGATTCCGCACCTCATCCCCCGCCCGTTGGTCGGCCCAAGTCATCACCGGCGAACTCGGCTCACCTTCCCGCGTACTGGTCATCAGGCTGTGCATGGCCCCGGAAAGCGCGATCGCCGCGAGTCTCGGTTTGGCGTTACCCAGCAGTCGCGCCAGCTTGCGCAACGAGGCCCGCGCCGCGCGCCAGATTTCCTCGATCTCCTGCTCGGCCCGCCCCGGTTCAGTCGCGCGCAACGGATACGTCCCACCGGTGGACGCCACCACCCGCCCGCCCAAGGCGACCGCCACCGCCTTGCAGCCCGTGGTGCCGAGGTCCAGACCGATGACAATGGGTTTGCCGGCGCGTGGACTCATGGCCTTTTAGGATACCCGCGGGCGTTGGTCAAGACAGGGCGGCGTGACCACATCAAAAACTTTTTCCGCATTGAACCTTTCACATCCCGACCGGCGTTTACTCTCGTGTCACCCCAAAACCGCCGGCCACGGTCGGCCCAGCAACGGAGATCGACGATGTTGATCAAATCACTCACGACCGCCACTCTGACCTTGGCCAGTGCCGCCATGCTCACTTTCGCACTTGGCTGCGAACAGAAACCGGCCCCGCCCGTGACCTCGGCTTCGCCCACTTCCACCGCTCCCACAATCACGACCCCGGCAACCACACCCGTCACCGTGGCCACCGATGTTAAGGTCAAGCCCTATCCGTTGGACACCTGCATCGTTTCGGGTGAAAAACTCTCCTCGATGGGCGAGGCCATAAGGATTGTTCACAACGGCCAAGAAATCAAGTTTTGCTGCGAAGACTGCGTGGCGAGTTTCAAGAAGAATCCCGACAAGTACCTGAGCAAATTGAACACCCCCGCCTCCCCGTAACCGCCTGAATCGTCGGAATCATCCGCAAGAAACGGTGCCTCACAGCATCCTGAAAGGGTGCTGTGTGCCGATTGACCCTTCGAGTGCCATTTCTAGGAGTTGTTGACTTGATGCCACGTTGGCCGTTGGTCTTGAAGGGTTGACGTTTCGCCAGACACACAGCACCCTGTCGGGATGCTGTGTGGCACCGTGCGTTGTCATTTGACAATCAACTACACAATCACGGGGTTTTCTACCGCGCATGGATGTCCCCTTTTTCCGATGTGCCGCCTGGGTCAAGCGGGGAGGGTGAAACGCCGATGACCAACCTTGATGCTCTTTTTTCGTCGCGCCGAGTCATCCGGGGGGGCCAAGCCCGCGGGCAATCGCCGCGTGCATACGCGCTATGGCGTGAGTCAGTTGCTGCAATGCCCCTTGGGTGAGGTGCTGGATTTGTCGCAGACGGGGATGCGGTTTTGTGGCACGCAAAAGCCGGCGATGGGGCAGTTGCTGCAATTGACGATTCACTGGGGCCGGGAACACTTGGCCGTGAGTGGTCGTGTGCGGCGCGTCACCCGGCGAGGTCTGCGCCGCTTCGAGGTGGGGTTGCAATTCGTCGGTCTGACCGATGCCCACCGCCAAGCGTTGGAATCACTGGGCCGCTTCGGGTTCGTCAAACGGCGAGTGGTGGCGGGTGTCAACGCGGGCCAGTCTTCACCGAGCATGGCTGGCGCGTCACCTCTGCTCAAGGCCGCGGCGAGTCTGCCGGACCTTTACGCCATCCTGGGCGTGGCATCCGACGCCCCGGCCGAGGAATTGCGCCATGCCCATCGCAGTCGGGCAAGGGCGCTGCATCCCGATATGCACCCGGATCGTGACACCAGCCGTGAGTTTCAGGCGGTGCATGATGCGTATTTGCTGTTGAAGGACGCCAACCGCCGCGCCGAGTACGACGCCATGCGACAGGCGGGAACGGCCATGCGCTTCGACGCCGCCTGAGGACCCGTCGCCTCGGACAAGGGGGGGGCGAAAAAGGGGACAACCACAAATTACCCGTGGTTGACGGTAGCATAACCCCCCCCCCCACGGAAAATTGGATTTCCCCAGTTTGGACCAGGCCAGAAGCCCCCCG
>JBBRGB010000231.1:0-5294 GCA_038241095.1 Phycisphaerales bacterium | reverse complement strand
ATGCGCCGTTGGAGGATGCCAAGCCTTTTGACTGTCACGGCAGCAGCGTTCGCCATCCTCGTCAGACCAAGGGGCTGGAGTACCACGAAACCCGTACTGCCGGCGGAAACCCCACCTGCACCCCCGGAAGCGGTTGCTGCTGAGTGCCATCGCGCTTCTGATTCGTCCGACCGTCCACATTTACCTCACCGTTTACTCTTGGAGCAAATGTCATGCGTATTCTAGCGATCATAACCTTCACGGCATTCTCTGTGAGCACTCTGCTCCTCAGCGGCTGCAATGACGAACCCGACGGAAGCACTCCACCTGCCGGCCGAACTGCCGTACTCAAGATCAACGGTTCCACGACCGTGAACCCCGTGGCCAGCGAGGCGGCCGAAGCGCTGCGGGCTGAGAAAGGCATGGCGATCCAGATCGACACCCAGGGCGGCAGCACCGGAGGGATCTCGGCTTTGGGGGACGGCCTAGTGCAGATCGGCATGTCGTCCCGGCACGTCAGCGACAAGGACCGCGCCAAATACCCCTCGATGGACTTTCACCAAGCCCACGTCGGGGAGGACGCCGTGGCGATGGTGGTGTCAAAGGATGTTTGGGAGGGCGGCGTGAAAAGCTTGACCAAGGAGCAGGTGCAGGGGATTTATGAAGGCAGCGTCGGCAACTGGAAAGCCCTGGGCGGCCCGGATCAGCGGGTCGTGTTCTTTAGCCGCGAGCCTGGTCGCGGCGAATGGGAGGTGTTCGGCAAGTGGGTCTACGGCGATCCCAAGAAAGTGCCCGCGGTGAACCACCCGGAACTTGGCGGCAACGAGGAGGCCCGCAGCAAGGTCGGCAGCACCCGCGGCGCCGTCACGTTTCTCTCGTCGGTCTGGGCCGACGGGGTGAAGGTGTACGCTTTGGGGATCATTCAGGCTGACGGCGTCATTGTGACGCCAACCCCCGAAAACATCGCCTCCCACAAGTATCCCATGAGCAGGCCCTTGTTTCTGCTGACCAACGGTCAGCCAACTGGCGAGGCCAAGGAGTTCATCGACTTCGTCCTCAGTCCTCGCGGCCAGGAACTGGTGAGGAAACATGGCTATCTCGGCCTCGCCGACCTGAATATCAAGTGAGCGTAGACCACGGACGGCGCAACCCATGACCACCCCCTCAATCCCATCACGACCACCCGCAAGTCACCGGACTTCCAATTCCCGTCGTGGCTGGAGCGTCATCGGCGTGATGAGTGGCGGGTTCACCCTGCTCGCCTTGTCCGTGGTGTTCGGCATGGTCGCATTGTTTATTTGGCAGAGCCTGCCGGTATGGGGGCACGAGGGCGTCAAGTATGTGACCGGAGCGCGCTGGCATTACCGCCAGGAGCTCTTCGGCGCCCTGTCGATGATCTACGCGACGGGGGTCGTCGCGCTGATCGCCATCACCCTGGCGGCCCCCATCGGGATCGGCGCGGCGGTGTTCACCAGCGAATACCTGCCTCGACGACTGCGACTGGTGGTCAAAATAGGCATCGAGTTGCTGGCGGGCATCCCATCGGTGGTCTATGGCTTGCTGGGCGTGCTCGTGCTACGCAACCACGTTTATGAGGGATTAAGTTTGCTGGGGCTCGAGCCTTTGAGCGGGGACATGCTCCTGACGGCGGGCATCCTCTTGGCGGTGATGATCCTTCCCACGGTGATGACATTGGCCGACGACTCGTTGCGGGCCGTCTCTGGTAGCCAAAGGCAGGCCGCGAGGGGATTGGGACTCAACCAGGGCCAAACGGTGTTGGCGATCTCGTTGCCCCAGGCCCAAAGAGGCCTTGTGGCGGCGGTACTTTTGGCACTGGGTCGGGCGCTGGGTGAAACCATCGCGGTGTTCCTGGTGGTTGGCCGACAGGACAACCAACTGCCCGCGTCGCTCCTGTCGCTCAAGCCACTTTTTCAGGCTGGCCAAACACTCACCAGCAAACTGGGCGGCGCGGAGACGAACATCGCTTATGGCGATCCGCTGCACTGGGCGGCCATGGTGGGGCTTGGCCTGCTGCTGCTTCTGATCGTCGGATCCGTCACAATCATCGGCGCTTGGTTCGAACGGAGGGCAGCATTCAATGCGTAACTTCATCGGACGAGTCGTTCCGGCGGTGTCGGCATTGTTTACGGTGATTGCCCTGGCAATCCTATTCTTTACATTGGGTTCCATTCTTGCACGCGGTGTTCCCGCCGTCAGTTGGCAGTTTTTGACCGAGCATATCCGGCTGGTCGGCGCTGCGGGTGGCATCTTCTACAACCTTATCGGCACGGTCATTCTGATCGCGACCGCAGCCATCGTAAGTACGCCCCTTGCCACCGGTCTCGCGCTGACCCACAGCGTCTACCTCCGCGAGGGCGCTTCACGTCAACTGTTGGGCCTGGCGCTGTACACGATGAACGGCGTTCCATCGATTCTATTTGGTATTCTCGGCCTGATTGTCTTCGTGAAGGGGTTGGGATGGGGCAAGTCGTGGCTGAGCGGCGGCATCCTACTCGGGCTGATGATCCTTCCCACCGTGACGGTTGCGATGATTGAGCGAATCAAGGTGTTGCCCGACAAATACCTTGAGGCGGCGCGGGGGTTGGGACTGAGTCGCTCCCAGACGATTTGGTCCGTGATTCTGCCACAGAGCATGAGCGGGCTGGTTACAGGACTTCTGCTGGGCTTGGCAAGGGCCGCAGGGGAGACCGCGCCTATCATGTTCACCGCCACGATCTTTGCCGGGGCCACATGGCCGACCGGTGTGCGGGAAAGCCCAGTATTGTCATTGCCTTACCACATCTTCATTCTTGCCCAGGACTCTTTCGATCCCGCTGTCGGCGCCAAGGTCTGGGGCGCTGCAACGGTGCTTCTGTTACTCGTGTTTCTGTTGAGCGCCGTGTCGCTGCCCATTCGGCTGCGAATACATGAGGAGGCAAGACATGGATGATCGCAATCTTTCGCGGAAGACGTTGCAGAGATCCGGGTGCTGCGTCATGGAAACCGTTTCACCACCAATACTGTCTGTGCACAACCTGAACGTCTCTACTTCCGGGAGGCAGATACTCCGAAACGTTCACTTGGACATCGTGCCCAATCAGGTATTCGGCATCATCGGCCCCTCCGGCGCGGGCAAGAGTACGTTGCTTAAATGCATCAACCGTCTTTCCGACCTCGTGCCGGAGTTGCGCGTGACCGGCGATGTGCTCTTTCACCAGCAGTCCGTTTATGCGCCAAGGCAGTCGCCAGACGACCTGCGGACACGCATCGGCATGCTGTTCCAGCAGCCGGTGGTATTCCCGGGAAGCATTTACCAGAACGTTATATTCGGCATTCGGCGCCAAGGCGTCGTGCGCCGCCGCGACTGGCCGGAGGTGGCCGAACGATCGCTGCGTGAAGCCTCGTTATGGGAAGAGGTCAAGAACCGGCTCGGGCATTCCGCCTCCAAACTCTCCGTCGGCCAGCAACAGCGGCTATGCCTTGCACGGACGCTGGCATCGGACCCCGAGGTCATCCTCATGGACGAGCCAACGAGTGCTCTGGACCCCAAGTCCACCCACGCTATTGAGGAGTTGATGACGGAACTCAAACAGCGACACACTCTCGTCCTGGTGACCCACAACATCCTACAGGCGCGACGGGTGGCGGACTGGATCGGCTGTATCTGTATCGCAGATGGCGCAGGCGAGCTAATGGAAACCGCTTGCTGCGATCACCTGCTCGACCAACCCAGGTGCCAGGCCGTGGCTGAGTATCTTCGCCATGCCCAATGACGCGGCGGCCCGATGGCATGAGGTGTGAAACAGGTTATGAACCAATACGCAAAATGAGATGGCGACCGCCAAGGAATGGTCCGGCATCGGCCAGGCGGCGACATCACGATCCCCCCAAAAGGACCTTTTGGAAGATGGCCATGTAAGGATGGCCGACTTGGCGACGACCCATGGAGGCCAACGTGCCCCAAGTGATCATCGCCCGGAAACAAGGAACCAAGACCATGGGTTTGCGAATCTTCCAACTCGACCAAGCCGGCCGACGACGCATCGCGTGGATGTACCATGCTGCGTTTGTCATTCTCCTGGCGCACTTCGCCTTG
Source organism: Phycisphaerales bacterium (assembly GCA_038241095.1). GTDB lineage: Bacteria > Planctomycetota > Phycisphaerae > Phycisphaerales > Phycisphaeraceae > JBBDMX01. The sequence goes on along the minus strand of JBBRGB010000231.1, from coordinate 1,219 downwards.
GTGTATCTCCATCCGGGCTATTTCTACACCCCCCCGAGTTATGCCGGCGGCGGCAACGGCCATTCCGTCCAAAACCCCGCCAATGTCAAGACCGTGGGCGACCGCCGCATGCTCTTTGGCGGCGACCAGCCCGGGCAGGACTTTGACATCACCGTCTTCCGCCTCGACCCCGATCAGTTGCACTACGGCCTGGGACGCGAGGCGTTCCCCGCGCTCATCGCGCCCGCCTTCGTCACCGCCGACAAGGCCAACCAATGGCTCCTGTCCGAAGCCCGCGTCTTGGCGGTGAAAGTGGGCGAGGAGGTCAAGGTTTACCCCATCGATTTGCTGATCCGCCACGAGGTGGTCAACGATGTGGTCGGCGGGCGACCGATTTTCGCGGCCTATTGCATCTTGGCGGACCTTGGCGCCGTATATGACCGTAAGCAAGGTGAGCACACGCTGACCTTCGCGGTCAGCGGCTACACTTACGCCGACCCGGCGGTGTGGGAAGGCATGGACGCGTTCGTGCTATGGGACCGCGAAACCCAGAGCCTGTGGTGGCCTCCCATCGCCAAGGCGGTCTCCGGGCCGCTGCTGGACGCGCCGCTGCGCTTGCTCGACGAGACGCTTTGGTCCCAAACCACCTGGGGCGTTGTCCGGCAAGTCCACCCCCACGCCTTGGTGCTTGAGCAAAACCAAGACCTGGATCGACCCACCCACTGGTCCGCCTTGGAGTTGCCCGCGGCCACCACCCAGCCCGATGCGCCCGCAGCCCCACAGCCCACCGCCGAGCCCGCGCCGCGGTGGGGAAAGAACCAGCCTTGGTGATCCACGCGATTTTGAGAACGCCTTGGGAGATAGAAGCATGACCTTGACACTACCAATCCTCGCCGCTGGCCAAGCAGACCTGTCTGTCAACGGCTTCGACCACGCCGTGCGCCGTGAGCTGGGCGCCGACTTGGCCGGCCTCTCCCTCGACACCGTGCAGGTCAACATCGGCCTGCGCTGCAATCTGGCCTGCCACCACTGCCATGTGGAGTCTTCACCCGCGCGTAAGGAGGAGATGACCTGGCAAACGATGGTGTTGGTGCTCGACGCGGCGCGCCGGGCAGCGGCCAGGACGCTGGACATCACTGGCGGCGCGCCGGAGATGCATCCGCATTTCGGCGGGTTCCTTGACGCCGCCATCGCTCAAGGGCTGCACGTGCTGGTGCGCACGAACCTGACGATCCTGCTG
>JBBRGB010000230.1:0-5385 GCA_038241095.1 Phycisphaerales bacterium | reverse complement strand
GCGATGGTGGTTTGCGTACCATCCTGAAAGTCCACAACGAGCTGCGCCAGCAGGCGTGGCACTTGGCCGTAGTGGTCGCGGAGACTGCAACCATGCCCCCAACCGATCTCGCCGCTGTACCAACCATCGCCCATTTGCAGGCCCAGAACGTTGTCGCCCTGTCGCAGCGAATCGGTGACATCGTAAGCCTGATATTGAACGCGCTTTTTATAGTCCGTCCACCCCGGCCTGAAATAGTGTTCGCTGACAGGCTTGCCGTTTAGCGACCCCACATAAAGCCCTTGGGCACTCAAATACAACCGCGCCTTCTTCACGGGTTTGTCCAGCGCGAAACTCTTTCGCGCCAAGCCGTTGTGCGCGCGAAACCCGCTGGGAATGCGCGGCGTGATCCACTTGCCCTGCCATTTTTCGCGCTGGAGCAGGCCCATTTCCCATGAGGCGACCTGCTCGGACATGGTGGAGCGTCCCTCGCTGTCGGTGGCACGCACCGTCCAGTAAACCCGCTGGCCCGATCGCAGCGCCGGGCCGGCGTAATGCAGCCAGACGAGCGACGGGGCATGGATGACGCCGCTTGTCCAGACATCCGCCTCGCCCCGCCGCGCCTTTTCGGGCGTGGAAGCCACGATGACTTCGACGTCGCGTTGCGTCAGCCCATTGCGGGCCGTGGCGTACTTCCATCCCAGTCGGGGCGTGGGATTGTCGATGCCCAAGGGATCGGGCAGAAAGTCGCAGGTCAGGTCGATGGGAACGAGATGATCCGTGGGCGTGGTCATGAGAGTTTCTCGCGCATTTGAGTTGATGCCGCGGGAAACTCTACTACAAACGCCGGTTCACTGACGCACGGATCGCATTGAAGGGTAATGATCACGCCACGCGGGATCGGGCGCGGATGTCAGTGATGGCCGCCAGCACCTCCCCGGCGCTGCGGTATTGCGGATGCTCGGGGTCGGCTGGTCGCAGAATCGCCTTGGCCAACTCCGCCAAGTCTTCGTTCTCCCTGCGCGGCTCCTTTTGCACCAGGCCCCGCAGATCGGGGTTGGTCTGCGGCTGATTCATCTGCAACACCAGATAAAACAAGTCCACCGCCTTGTCGATCTTCTGATACGCATTGACAAACAGGCTCGAAGTCACCCGCCCGCTTTCTCGCAGCTTGCCCAAGTCACGCTGAATCTGTGACGAAGAAAGCATTTCGCCAAAGAGGGTTTGGAGCATCGGGCTGTGGTCGAAACTTTCGCCGACGCGGACGGCCGAGCCGAAGTCCACGAAGCCCACGCCGTTGTCAGTCACGACAATGTTGTCCAACCGCAAGTCCATGTGAATGACGCCGACGCCGTCGTGAAGCATCGCCAGCAGTTCGGTGCTCTGCCTGGCGAACTCCAACAGCGACAGCGGCTGGCCACCCAAGCGCAGCCAATTGAGGTGAAGCTTCTGCACCAAGCCGCGTTCGTCGTACTCGGCGTGCAGGACGGTGGGCACGCGCTGGCGGTGGCTGGCCGGCAGGTCGCGTTGCAGGAGTTTCAAGAACGCGGCCTCGCGTGTCAGGAAGAGAGGGAAGACCTTTTCCACCAGCTTGCGTGCGCCTTTGCGGGCACGCTCCGGCGTGATTTCCGGGAAGCGGCGCATGAGGCGATGCGCCACGTGGTCGTAGGTGGGAACCTGTTTGACCACCACGCACCCTTCGGGCACTTTGGCGTCGGGCTGAAGGCGGACGTAGTAGGAATGTCGGTCGGTGATTTCATCAGCCCAGACCAGATGGACTTTTCGGATGACGCCGTAGTGCAGATTGCGGGGCAGGAACCCCGGCCAGCCCTCGAAGCGTGGCAGCGCCAAGGCTTGGGGCCAGCTTTCGACGACAAACTCGTCCCGCTTCTGATAGGCCTGGCACGCGGCCTCGATGACGCGGTGCTGCGGTGAAGTGACGATGAGTTGGCCGCCCCAGCGCAGACGGTTGAACATCACGCGGGGTTCGACCGCCAGCGGATCGGTGGCGAAGAGGAAGTCGGCCATGCCCGACTGGTTGAACTGGGCGTTGCTGCGTTGGAAACGCTGGGTCTCTTGAGGGTTCATGAGCCGATCCGCCAGAGCGCGCAGATCGGCTTCGTCGGGCTGGGTGAGGCCCGCACGCCAAGGCAAACGAAGTTGACGCCAGAAACGCATCAAACCGTGGATTCTCGTGGGATACCGCCCCGCATCAACTCCCATCGACCAAACAATAGGCCGACTTGTGGTTTATGATGGCCAGCCTAGTGATTGAACACGAAGGCACGAAGACACGAAGGATACTGCAAAAGACATGAGTCTTGAGTTCGAAAGTGGAATCTTGAATCTCAAGCTGCAAGCCTCAAGCCTCAAGCTGTTACCTGATGATGTATTTTGTCCTCTTCGTGTCCTTCGTGTCTTCGTGACTTCGTGTTATGGTTTTTGAGAAATCATCATGCTGCAAGAAAATGATCTGATTTTGTTTCAGGGCGATTCGATCACCGATACGGGGCGCGGCCGGGAGGGGCTGCAACGCAACGGCGAGTTGGGCAGAGGTTACGTCCAGATGGCGGCGGCGAGCCTGCTGGCGGACAACCCGGCTTTGAAACTCGGCGTCCTCAACCGTGGCATCAGCGGCGACCGCGTCACCAGCCTCATGGCGCGATGGAAGGCCGACTGCTTGAACCTCAAGCCCACCGTGGTGAGCATCCTCATCGGCATCAACGACATCTGGCACGAGTTCGGCAGCCGGACTGGCACCAGCATCGACAAATACGGTCGGTTCTACCGCGAGCTGCTCCAAGACACGCGGCAAGCCTTGCCGGGCGTGAAGTTGGTTCTCTGCGAGCCGTTCGTCACCCGCTGCGGCGTGGTGGGGGCCGAGTGGCTGCCGGTTTTGAAGCAGCAACAGGAAATCGTGCGGCAACTGGTCGCCGACTTCGACGCCAAATACATCGCGTTTCAAGGCATGTTCGACAACCTTTGCGAAAAGGCCCCGCCCGACTACTGGGCGGCCGACGGCGTGCATCCGACCCTCGCTGGCCACCAGCACATGGCGCGGCTGTGGATTCAATGCATCGGCATGAACTGATCCCACGCGACCGCTTGCCAAGACATCGATGGCCCAGACACTCACTGAAATCAAGGCTCTGCTTGCGGCGCATGGACTGCGGCCCAAGCATCACCACGGACAGAACTTTCTCCACGATCACCGCAAGCTCGATGCCATCCTCGCCGCGGCGGAAGTCACGCCCGGCGACCTGGTGCTGGAAGTCGGCCCCGGCACCGGGGCGCTGACCGAGCGTTTGTTCGAAGCCGGGGCACGGGTGCTGGCGGTGGAGATCGACACCGACTTGGAGCCGATCCTTCGCCAACGCTTGGGCCAGCGGCCTGGCTTCGCCCTGCTCTTGGCGGATGTGCTCGCTGGCAAGCATCAGATCAACCCCGCGGTGTGGGACGCCATGCGTGCGCTGGCCGGGGCCGATCAGTCCCCGGAAGTTCCGAAACCCCCGGAACCGCCCTTCAAGCTCATCGCCAATTTGCCCTACAACGTCGCTTCGCCCCTGCTGGCCAATCTGGTCGTCGATCACCCGGCCATGCGCTTGGCGGTGGTGATGATCCAACGCGAGGTGGCGGATCGCCTCACCGCACCGCCCGGAGGAAAAGACTACGGCCCGCTGGGCATTATCATCCAAGCCCTCTGCCACGTCCAGCGCGCCGCCATCCTTCCACCGTCCTGCTTCTGGCCCCAGCCCAAGGTGGACTCGGCCGTGGTGGCGTTGCGACGACGCGAAGAACCGCTGACCGACAACCCGCCACGTCTGTCGGCCCTGCTGCACCGGCTTTTTTCCAAACGCCGCAAACAGATCGGCGCGATCCTCGGCCGGGATACGCCCCTGCCGCCCGACATCGATCCCAACGACCGCCCCGAACGCCTCAGTGTCCAACAGCTTGTGCGACTCAGTGCGACGCTGCCTGAATAACGTTGAAGAAACGTGTTCTGAACTGATAGCCGCGACGTCCTCGTCGCGCGTCTTTGAACGTGCTTGGCGCTTCCTGTTTATCACTCGCCTGAACCTGCGACGGGGACGTCGCAGCCATGAGTCGGAAGATCAGTCGCATCGTGCGCATTGGCGCTACACAGTTTTGTCGTTCTTTCAAGAAAAACTGCTTCCGGGTTCGATAATGTTTTTGAAAGAGTGCTGTCCCAGCACTGGGAGGACCGTTGGGGGTGTGATAACCATGGGGTGGATCGGGGGCGATAACAGGGTGTGATAACCCTGATCGGGAGTTTCTGGGGGTTCGTTGGACAAACGAGCCACTCAAGGACGAAATAACCCCTGTGCGCACCATAGCGATCATCAATCAGAAGGGCGGCTGCGGCAAGACCACCACGTCCATCAATCTCGCCGCCGTGCTGGCGCAGAATGGCCGTCGCACGCTGCTCTTGGACATGGACCCGCAATCCCACTGTGCCTTGGGTCTGGCGGTGCCGGAGAATCAACTCGAACGCAGCATCGCCGATGTCCTTCGCGTCGGTCTGGACGGCACGCTCTCGTTCTCCGACATCGTCTGGCAGATTTCCCATTGCCTTGATCTTGCGCCATCCTCAATGTCGCTTGCCGGGCTGGAGCAGGAACTGGCCAACGCCCCGGACAAGGATCGCCGCTTGGCGCAGGTGCTGGCGACGGTTTCGGATCAGTATGACTATTGCATCATCGACTGCCCGCCTTCGATTGGGTTGTTGACGTTCAACGCGCTAAGGGCCGCGGGCGAAGTCATCATTCCCGTGGAGACCGGCTACTTCGCTCTGCGGGGCAGCACCAAGCAACAGGCGACCATCGAAATGCTGGCCCGGCGGGTATCGCACCGGGTTCGCTTCAATGTGCTGGCGACGATGTACGACGTTCGCACCAAGCTGGCGCGGGAGATTCTCGCGGAGCTTCGCCGACATTTCGGTGAGCGGCTGCTGCCGGTGGTCGTCCACTTCAACGCCAAGCTCAAGGAAGCCGCCAGCTTCGGCCAAGCCATTACCGAATACGATCCCGCCAGCACGGGCCACGAAGATTTCCAAAAGTTGGCGGATTGGCTGACGGCCAACCCGCCCGGTGAAGAGTACGGCTTCCACCCCGACGATTCCCAAGCGAACTGGGCCGAACCTTCCGCAAGCGATGCGACCGCCCCCAACGATGACCTCACGGAAACCGAGGCGGCGCATCATCAGTCCAGAACCATCCTGCCGCCTCCCCCGGCCATGTCCCGCGCCGCGGAACTGGTGCAACGGGCTCGCGCCCTAGCGGCCCGCACCGCGGCCCTGTCCAGCCGCATCACCGAACGTTCCCACGCACAGCCCGCCGCCGCCCTGCCCAAGGTTGCGCAACAGGCTGCCCGTTCACTGACGCGAAC
>JBBRGB010000229.1:0-5491 GCA_038241095.1 Phycisphaerales bacterium | reverse complement strand
TGCCCAAGATGGGTGAGCCGCGATTGGAGCCGGTGGCCTCGATGCCGGTGGACGATGGCATGGACGATTACGAGGATGAAGGCGAGTTCTTCGATGATGAATCGGAGGAGACAAACGAGGCATCGACCGACGCAATGCGTGACATCGCCCTGCCCGTGGCCAACCCCATCGTGGCCGAGGCGGTCATTGATGGCAAGGTGATGACCTTGGATGAAGTCGGCGCGACCCCCAGCGCCGCTTCCGAAGGCCGTGCGTTTGAGGAAGCCCGGCAGCATCCCCCCGGTGAGGGCAACGGGGAAGCGGGTGAAGCAAATGACAGCGAAACCGATGGCGGCAACGAATCGCCGGATGGCACGGGGCGGCGACGCAGACGGCGCAGGCGTCGTCGCGGTGGTGGACGCGGCGGAGAACAGGGCGATGCCGGCAAGAGTGACAACCAGCCCGCGGACAAACCCGCGGCCCGAACGGACAAGCCTGACTACAACGCCCCGCCGACAGTTGAGAAATCAGGCGGGACAACCAAACCGAAAGACGACCACACCACCAGCGGTTCGCAACACACCCCAGCCCAAACCGGCGGCGAGTTGGGGCATGAAGGCGGCGATTCCCAGGAAGAAGCCCGGGATGACCAATCCGACAACCAGAACGGTAGTGATGGCGATGGCCAGCCCCGCCGTCGCCGTCGTCGTCGTGGCCGTCGCGGTCGTGGTGGACAAGAGGGCCAGAGTGGCCAAGGTGACCAAAGTGGTCAAGGCGGATCGAGTGGACAAGGTGGACAAGCCGCCGCCGGTCATTCAAATCCAAATGCAGGCCACTCGCGGCAGCAGCAACCTCCGCAGCGCAAAGCGCAACCGACCGCGCCACGCCCGCAGACGTCAGGCAGTGTCCCACCAAAGCCCGCGACACCGCCGGTCAACCGACCACACACTCCCCCACCCCCGGCACCGGTCGCTCAACCCAGCCGCGGCTACAGCAACCCGAGCCTCAAGGCACCGCCCGGCAACTCGGATACGTAAACCGGGTTTCCTTCGTGGCTTCGTGTTCAACTTTTCAGCAACACGAAGTCTCATCGCTTGGCGATGCTCTGCAACTGCTCGGCCAGCAAGCGTGCGATGGACTCGACAATCTCGGCGCGGTGCTTGCCCGCCAAGGCTAGGGCAATCTGCGTCTCCATGATGCCGTAGGGAATGCCGGTGTCGAACCGCTGACCATTGATCGTGCAGGCACCGTAATCATCGGGCCCAAGGAGTTGCGTGCGCAGGTAGTCCTGTGAACTGGTGAGCTGAATCTCCCCCTTTTCCCGCAGATTATTGGCGATGTGATGCTCCAGGGCCTCAAAGAGCGCCGGCGGAAAAACGTGCATGCCGAAGTGACAGAGGTACTGCCCCGGCACCAGACCCGCCGACTGCAATTCTGCGGCCGCGTATTCTTCACTGGGCTTTTCCTTGATCGCTTCGACGTGATAAAGCCCCCGTGCCACATCAATGGCCCGGCCCTTGATCGTGCCGAACAAATGCAGCATCTTGGCGGGCGTGGCCTGCACGGCACTCATCGCCTTGACCCCCGCCTCGCCGTACTTGCGGATCAACTGCGTGGCGCAATTGTCGCCGTTGGCCGAGATGTAAATGTGGTCACCCAGCATCAGCAGGAAGGCGTCGTCACCGACGAACTTCCGCGCCTGATAAACGGCGTGGCCATAACCCTCGGGTGAATCCTGCGACACGAACGTCAGCCGCTCACCGAACTCCTGCAACTTCTCGGATTGCAGAATCGCCCAGTCCTTGCCGCGAAACGCCCGCAAGGTTTCCTCGCTCATGCGTTTGAAATACTGGCGGTAATGTTCCTCATCGCCCGGCTGGGTGACGATGCAAATCTCCTCCACGCCCGCGGCAATCGCCTCCTCGCCGATGATCTGAATCACCGGCTTGGCCAGGCCGTCGGTGTCCACCAAGGGGAACATTTCCTTCTGCACCGCGCTGGAGGCGGGATACTGCCGGGTGCCTCGCCCCGCAGCGGTAATGACAGCTTTTTTGACCTTTTTCATCATTGACTCCATGAGTTCTTTGTTTGCTGTTGACACGAATCAATCAATCACGCGACCTTTGAATTCTTCGGCCAGGATCTTCCGTGCCGCTGCTTCGATCTCGTGGCCACGCTTCGTTTCACCCGCAGAGAAATAGGAACGCACCACGCCTTTCTCGTTGGTCGCCGCCCGCAGGTAGCCGCTGTACCACCCGGCGTCGAGTCGCACGTTGCCCGGCTCCAGATGCACGCCTTGCGACAACACCGTGCCTTGCAGGTCGATGCCTTCGGGCGTGGCCGTCACCATCGAGGCCCCGTGCTTGGTGAAGTGGTTGATCACCGCCGCCAGCGCTTTGTCACGGGTGGCGTCGCCGTCGAACTGGTAGTTGAACTCGCCGGTGGTGAAGATGCGTGATTCACTGGCCCAAAGTTCATCGAGCAGGCCCTTGTTCTTCGCCACCGCGCCTAGGAAGAAGAGCACCGTCATAATCGAGTTTTCACCCGCAATGGAAAGCTCGCCCAAGGTGATGCGGTGATAGTAGTGGCCCGATTCCTCCGCCGCGGCCGGGGCGTCGATCTGTCGCATGTAGTCCTTGATCTGCGAGTGCCCATTGCGAAAGAGCACCGGCCGCACGCCCAGCCGCCCCCACGCCGCCAAGGCTTCGGGACTCACCTTCGGGTCGTAGAGCACAGCCGGGGGATTCTTCGCATCGCACACCCCCGCCGCGCGCAGCACCGGCACGGTGACGAACCCCGCAGTGAGAATGCCGCGACGATCACCGAACACCATGCGGTCGCCATCACCATCGATGCCGATGACCACATCAAAACCATGCTTCCCGCACCAAGCGACGGCCGCGTCCATCTTGCCCTGACTCGTCGGGTTGGGTGAGCCAGTGGGGAAGGTGCCATCGGGAATGATGCGCATGGCGTGAACCGTCGCGCCAGCCTCGGTCAACGCCTGGTAAATCTCCAGCCCAGCCGAGCCGTTGAAAGCGTCCAGAACCACCTTGACACCCTTGAGATCACCACGCTTGACGCCCGCCTGCCGCATGGAGAAATCGATGTATTTCCGCGTCAGATCGAGGAATTGCAGCGTTCCGCCGGTAACATCGGGGAATGACTGGCCGTTGTGATAAAGCTCGCGCACCCGTGTCAACCCGCCCTTTGGCCCGCAGTCATAACCGATGGCCTGCACCGTGGGCACGGTGAACTTCACGCCCACATATTGCGCTGGATTGTGCGAGGCGGTGACGGTCAGACCCATCGTGTGCGGATGGTCTTGACTGACCCACAGCGATGTGAAATAGCCTTGCGGGGTGCTGACCGGTTCCGGTCGCACAAAGACACGAAAGCCCAGCCGCATGGCCGCGCTTACACCAAGCTCCATCACATGCCCCGCGGCAATGCGGGCATCACGGGTGAAGGTGACGGTGTCCACGCCCAGCTCGCGCCCATAGGCCAGGGTGGCTTCAAAGAGCCGCGTGACCTGTGCGTCGTCAAACTCGTGGGCCTCCCAGCGGGCGTCGTACACCTTGATGGGGTCGTGCGGCTCGCCGCCAACCTTATCGCTGGCGTGAGATGCGGTGGTGTTGCTCATGGTTTCTCCAAGGTGGGTTAAAGGTTGATGGTCGCGGTTCCGAGTTCGGCCGCGCCGGGGCCGGAGCCATCGAAAAGGATGCTCGGCCTACCGGTTTCCTGCGTGTACGCTGCCCGCAGTTTTTCCAACGCGGCCTGTTGCTCCGCGCCGTTTCGCATGAAGATGGCCACGGTTCCACCGCCCCCGCCGCCGGTGATCTTGGCACCAAAGAAGCTCGCGTTGGGCCCAAGCTCACGCACCATCGCCACGAGCCGATCCGTCATGGGGTGTCCGAGGTTGGCGCACTCGCCGTAGCTGCGGTGGCTTTCATACATCAGTTCCCCGGCTCGCTGGGCGTGGGTTTCGATGTTCGTCGCATTGGCAGTGTTGTTCATGTCTTCAATGGTGTTGATGAATTGCCGCACCCTTCGCGGCTCCAGAACATGGTGCGTCGTCGCAGCCCGAACGTGATAGATGCGATCCGGGACGACAGTGGTCACGCGGTCGTGCGTGCCGCCATATTGATCGAGAAAGTCCTGTCCTCGCAACGACGCGGGAAGATCGTTGAGCCTTGATGCGTCAAACATCTCGGCGTCGAGATTCGCCAGATGACCCCGCGTCATATCCCCCGGCCCCCAGATGCTGATAATTTTCTGTCCCATGAAGGCCGCGACACGGGTATCGGTGTATGGGTCGCCCTTAACCTCGTGCCGCACGCCGCTGTGAACGCCTACGAAGATGAAACCGGGCGGAATCGCCAGGGCTTCGATCACCCGCGCCGCGGGGGCTTCAGGCTGATTCGCGGGAGATTGGGGTGCTTGGCAGAAAATCCACAGCAGGGTGTTTTCGATGCCCATGCAGGAGGCGATTTGATCCATGATGCCGCAGGGCGCGCCGACGATGCGGTTTTCCACGGCTTGACAGGCCGCAGCCAGCGCCAGCGGTTCCAGTTGAATGTCGAACAACTTGCACAGGGCCGACATGGTGGCCACTTCAATGGCGGCACTGGAGGAAACCCCACCGCCCAAGGGGACGTCGCTGTCCAAGACGATGGTGACACCGCGACGCAGCTTGGCCAACACTTCACCGTCGTCGTCGCGAGCAGCCGCGTATTGCGCCAGCCACCAGACGCAGCCCAGTGGGTACAGCGCCCAAGCCGCATCATCCTTCAACGCCACCCTCACCTCGGCTGGCTCGCGGCCAAGAATGGCGGATGCCTCCACCACCGAGGCGCTGGCTTCCTGAGCGCTGACGCAAACCAACCGGCCATCATCTCGCCGTTGCGCCGCCACGCCCGCCGCCACCACCAAAGGCAACTGACAGACATTCGACCCGCTGTAATCGGCAATGCCACCCATCACATCCAATCGCCCGGGCGCTCGCGCGATGACGACCGGGCCTTCGGACAGCCACACGCAATCCTTGAGGCCCGAAAGCAGGCGCGGCATCGGGGCAAGCGTCATTAATTGGGGATCAGGCATCAACGCGACTCCCATGATTCACAGTGTTTTCCGACCATGTTTGACGAGCATGATTGACAATCGAAGGATCAGGCAACAACACACGATCCATCGCGGCTGCAACCAGCCCCGCGGCCCGACATCGTGGCGCGGCCAGCATCGTCACCTCGCCGAAACGACCCCACATGGCCGCAGACCGCACGACGGTACGGAAATGGTCCAGCACGCCGGTGGGCAACTCCGCCAAGGATCCGGTCACCACCACATGCCGCAGCCCCAGCAGGTTGAGTGCCCCGGCCAGCGCCCCCGCCGCGGCGTTCAGCGACTCGGCCAGCCAAGCTTCGACGCCATGTTGCTCAACATGCCGGAAAAGCGTTTTCCAGGTCACGCGCTTCTGGCGTTGATGGCGGGCGAAACTCTGCCGCAGTCC
>JBBRGB010000228.1:0-5501 GCA_038241095.1 Phycisphaerales bacterium | reverse complement strand
CATGCGACAGTGAGCCGCCACGTTCCAGCACCACGCCGGCCGCATTGACAAACAGAGGCGTCCAAGACGGATCGGTGGATCGGCACACGAGCATGTACCCCGGCGAGAGATCGCCGCCGTCCTCTGGACGTGCCAGCACGGCCGCAGGCCCGTGACCGCGCCCCGGCGAGATCGCAAAGCCGCGCCAGCCTTCGGAATGGTCATCAGCCTCGGTGGCATGGGGCAGGGGTGTTGCGTCGCCCGTGGTCGGGTTTTCAAGGCGCTTAATGGCGTCGTCATCGACGAGGTTGGGCAGGGTGATGCGGACTTGGGCGTCGCGCTGGGAACGGCGGCTGTCGATGAGCGTCAACGGCGCGTAACCGGTGCCCATGGCGTGGCGCATTTCGTTTTGGGTCAAGAGGAAGATGTCTTGGCCGATGTCCAGCCGCCGGCCAATTTCCAACGCCGCATCGCGTAGCAGGTCGTAACCGAGCATGAGGTCGCTTTTGCCATCCTCACGGAAGCGCAGGTAGCGATGCAGGGCGTTGATGTGGCGATCAAAGGCCGAGCGTTGTGAGGGCGGCAGTTCCGCGCGGCGTTTGGCCGCCTGCTCTCTGTCGGCTTGGGCCTTGCGATGGTGTCGCGCCAGAGGGTCGTCCCCGGCCTTGAGCGGCTGCGCCAAGCGGAGCACATCCCGCGGCCGCTCACGCCAGCGGGGCTGCGCCAAGTCAAACTCGCCGGAACCGCGATGCCCGTGCTTGGCCACCCAGTCCTCCACCGTCATGCGGTCATGGGCGACCTCAAAGAGATCATGGTCGGCCAGCACGGTGTTATCCGGCGGTCCCCCGGCGGACAGCTCCATCGCCAACGTCGCCGCGTCGTCATCCCAAAACCGTTCGGCCAGAAACGCTTGAAACTTGTTGAGCAGATCGCCGGCGATAAACGATGGCAACAGGCTTTGGGGCGCAAAGTCGTCGAGCACCTTGGCCCGGCGGACGTCCCAGCGACCCAGTAACTCGGCATTGCCCAAGCCCGCCAAATCCAGACGCTTTTCCTCACCGCACCATGCGGCGAAGGCCGGGACAATCTCATTGGAATATCGTTGATCGAAGTTCTCCGAAAGCTCCGCCAGGCGGGCGTTGACCGTCGCCATTCGCCGCCCGGCGCGGGCGCGATCTCGCATCGTCCCGGTCGGAACCGTTGGCGGCGCTTGGCCCGCATTGGGATCGTCCCGGACCACTTCCGGGTCGTAGGCAAACGGAAACTCCGCTTCGAACATCTCCGGTGCCCGCGCCAAGTCCATGTAGATTCGGCCCGCAATCAGGTCCAGAAAACCGTGCGTGCCGACTTCCGGCCCCGGATCGAAGCCCACCATGCGATACAACGTGCCGAAGCCCCCGCCGCCGCTGTTGAAATGGTCGAGAATGCTCCATGTCAGTGGAGTGGGTTGAGGCAGTGTTTCGCCCAGGTTGTGTTGCACCCACGGACCACGACCCTCGCCTCGCCATTGCCGAAGTCGGTTGGCGGTCTCCTGTCGCTCCCGCATCTCCCGCTCGATGCCCTGCACCGTGGTGATGGCCCGCGATTGAAGCAGGTACACCTGCCCTTGGCTAATGGCCCATTCCAAGTCCTGCGGCCCGCCATAGTGGGCATGCACGGCACGGCCCAACTCCCATAGCTCCGCCACGTGCCGCGCCGTGAGGCATGGTCGGTGACGGTCGGCCTCAGGCACGGGTTGGATCTCCGAAGCGCCTGGCAGAAGGTGAACAGTCTTTTGCGCAATATGAGCCTCGATGACGCGACCATTGCCGCGATCCACTGTCAGGGTATCGGGTTGGACCTCGCCCGAGACGACCATTTCGCCCAGCCCCCAACTGGCTTCGATGAGCATCTGCGACAAGTTGCCGCTGCGCGGGTTGACTGTGAAGAGCACACCGGCGACCTCGGCGGGAACCAGGTGTTGAACGACCACCGCCATGGCCACGGCCTGGGGGTCGATATCGTGCTGTTTGAGGTAGGCGCGGGTGCGCGGGGTATCGAGGCTGGCCCAGCAACGCTGGATGGTCTCCAGCAGCATTTCCTCGCCCTGAATGTTGAGGAAGGTTTCGTACTGGCCGGCCATGGAGGCGTGTGCCATGTCTTCCGCGGTGGCTGAGGATCGCACCGCCACGGGCGGCGAACCCATGGCGCGGTAACGCGCGATGACCTCTCGCGCCAGTGGATCGGGCAAAACCTCGCCGGTGCCGCGGGCCATGCGGAAGGCGGCGGTGGTGACCACGAAGCCCCCGGGCACGCGGAAGCCGGCCTGGATCATGCGTGCCAGATTGATGGCCTTGCCGCCGACCTGAGCCGCATCCTGGCACTCGCCCAGAGGCAGCGTCAAGGTTTGCGGGCCGGCGGTGTGGGGGTGATGATCCAAGGTGTCGCTCATGGCTGGGATTCTCCCGTCAGCGCTTGCAGGCCACCGGTTTCCGACCCGACATACACCGCGCCGTTGGCAACCACCGGCGAACTGACCGACAGGCTCAGTTCACCCGGACGGCCTGGACGGTTGAGATAATGCTTTTCCAGCACGGTACCATCGGCGGCATCAAGCACCGCCAACTGGCCGTCACTGCTCACGGCATAGATGAGTTTGTCGGTCACAGTCGCCCCCGCCAAGACCGGGGCCGTGCTGCTGACACGTTGCCGCCAGATCACCTCGCCTTGTCGCGACAGACTCAACGCCACAAGTTCACCGTTGCGCACCGGGACGATCGCCATGTCCCCGCGGACCGCAATGGCCGCGAGAATGGCGTCGGGAACGTCAACCTGCCAGCGTACCTCGCCGCTGCGCTTGTCCAACGCCAGCACCACCCCCGCGGGGTTGGCATCGGCCACCACAAAATCACCCTTGCCGCAACCGATGAGCACCAGCTCGTCGGTGAGAGTCACTGCGCCAATCGCCGGATAGCTTGTCGGGGTGCGCCAGACGAGCCGCTCTTGACCGGCGGCTTTGAGCGTCTCATCGTCGGCAATCCGCAGGGCCACCACGGCACTGCCGTTCATCCCGCTGCCAATGTAGGCGATGCCGTTGTCGATCGCCGGCGAGCTTTCAGGATCATTGACCGCGTACTTCCAGAGCAAGGTGCCATCACTGATACGCACGCCCATGACGAACCCGGGGTCATCACCCGGTGCCGGCTTGTGGTCCGCCCCGACCTCCACGGCCCCGGCACCGGCAACGGCAATGTCACCTTCGATGGCGGGCGAACCTTCAATATGCAACACCGTGGGAATCTGCCAACGCAGGGCACCCGTCGCCGCATCGAAACACAGCAGCGACGAATTGCGGTCCATATGCAGACCTTGGCCCACCACCAAGTATTTCCCGTCGGCGGTCAACGCCGGTGAACTGAAAATGCCTTTGTACATCTCAGGTTCGGCACCTGGGCGAGCACCCGGAGGCGGAGCCTCGTAGTTGAGCCAGCGACGTTCACCGGTCTTGGCGTCGAGGCAAAAGACACTGCCGTTGCTCGCCGGGGGGGCCAGTGTGCATGAAGCGCCGTACACCCAACGGTCCGTCACGATGACGCTGGAAAGGAACTGAGCAAAATCATCCTCGCGGTCGATGTGGGTCCACAGGGGCTTGAGTCCCCGAGGTGCGGGGCCACCGGCATAACCGCTGCGGCGGATGTCCATGCGGAAGATCAGGGCACGCGCTTCGGTGGGCGTCTGGGTGGTATTCACCGTCGGGTTGGCGGCGACGCCCTGTTCCCGCTGACGCAGATACGCCAGTGCGACGGCGGTCCAGTCCGTCTGGCCTCCGTAACCACTCGCCGCGACACTCTGGTTGCCCGCGCCACGGCCGCCTTGGCGACCAACCGGCGCTGGTGTCGGCCAGAAGGCCCAGATCGCCACACCCCCGGCCAGCGCCAGAACCAGCAGCGACGGCACCCAAGGCTTTTGGCGACAGACCCGGCCCCACTGGCTGGGCTTGAACATGATGGCCATGACGCTGATGAGGCCCGCCATTACCGCGGGAAACACCGCGGCCCCAGCGTTAAAGACAATCGGAACGACCGCCAGATTCACCAGACCGGATTCGACGGCCATGCAAAGTCTCCATCAACGGGTGTTTTGACCTACTTCGGTTGTCGCCCAGTCGGCAACGCCAATCGCCATACTCTAACATCCACCGTCAGCTCGTGGACAAACATTCAGTCATAACTCCCTGTTGTGTGAAAAGATGGCGTTGTCGGCACGACCCGGACGATGGTCCGTCAGTTTGTCGCTACTCGAGGAGACGTTCATGTTCCACTACCATCTGCTCATGCTGTTGCTTCTGTCCATCGGTGGCCAGGCGCTGGCCCAGTCGCAGGAAGGCCCGCTTGCGCATTTCGCCTGCAACGAAGGCCAAGGCAGTGTCGTCGCCGATAGTTCCCCCAACAAGCTCGACGGCAAGGTCGGCACTGACTGGGCCACCTCGCCCTCAGGCAAGGCACTGTCGTTTGATGGCAAGCCCACCGGCGTCGTGACGCTGCGGCTTCCCTTCGAGAAGCGGTTGGGCAAGGATTCCTGGACCTTTAGCGCGTGGCTCAACCCGACCCAGTTCACCATTGACGACCCCCAGAATCAACGGCGCGTGTTCGCTTCGGGCATCTATCCCGAGGCCTATC
Source organism: Phycisphaerales bacterium (assembly GCA_038241095.1). Classification (GTDB taxonomy): domain Bacteria; phylum Planctomycetota; class Phycisphaerae; order Phycisphaerales; family Phycisphaeraceae; genus JBBDMX01. Next base: position 864 of record JBBRGB010000228.1, on the reverse strand, counting down.
TGGGCGTTGATCTGTTGAGCGAGGGACAACTGAGCTACTACTTCTGTTACAAGAAACAAACAGGAGAACTGGTGTCCGCCAGTGGCACGGCGGCGACGAGTTTGGTCTTGGGGCAATGGGCCCACGTGGCCGTGGTGTGCGACCGGCAGAAGGGGGAAGTGGATTTTTACCTCAACGGCCACAGCCAGGGGGCCACGTCGCTCCCGGCGGGTTTTGCCGGCGATTTTTCCAAGGACGGGGAGATCACGCTGGGCAACGGGTGGCACAACTACTGGGGCCTGATGGACGAAGTGAACCTCTACCGCCGCGCTCTGTCGCGGACGGAGATCAAGGCCGAGTTCCTTCGCCTGAATGAGACGTTTGGGGTCAAGGAATCGCCCGAAGCAATCGCAACCGAGAAACGAGAGGTCCTGATGCAAGCGTTGGCCAAAACCCAGGGACTGTGGGCCGCGGGAGACTTCGCGGCGGTGCGTGCCGCCTGCGCGGAGCTGGCAGGCTCCACGGATGCCCCGGCCAGCCTCCGCAGTTACGCCCACCTGCGTAGCGCGCAGAGCTACATGGCCCAGGGCAAGCCGGAGTTGGCCAAGGCGGAGTATGCGAAGATCGCGGCGACCGCCGCTTATCCGGAAGTCCACCGTGCTGAGGCACGGGACTGCCTTGCCCAACTAAGCCGCGTTGCCAAGGGCCTGCCGGCCCGCGACCCGCTGGCTTCGCGCACGACCATCTGTCCTGTGACCAACTTCGCCGCCGAGGTGTTTGTCTCACCCGACGGCAACGACGCCAACCCGGGCACCAAGGCCAGCCCGGTGGCCACGCTCTCGCGCGCACGCGACATCGTGCGGGCACAACGCGCGAAGGGGCTGA
>JBBRGB010000227.1:0-5614 GCA_038241095.1 Phycisphaerales bacterium | reverse complement strand
GCGGGCCTTGCTCCTGCTGGCGGGCATGGTCGGCGTGGCGACGTTGGCGGCCCTGCTGCCGTGGCTGGATCGCGGCCCCAACGGCTTCGCCTTGGTCGATGGCGGGGTGACCTTGCGCCAACTGCCCGCGTGGCTGGTGCTAGGCGCGGTGGCACTGGCGGGGTTGGGAATGTTGGGGCTGCTCTGGGCGTGCATTGCGGATCGACGCCTGCACGCCGGCGTGCGTTTCTCTTGGGCCTGGCTGCGTTGACATCCCTTACTCACCCTTGCGCTGCTGGTGGTCATCGCCTTGGGCAGTGTCGATATTTACGAATTGCTCTACGACCCCTTTTCCAAAAAGTGGGGACCGTCGGGGCAGGGCGGCCTGCGAGCGTGGATGCTGCGCGAAGACCTGCAAAGCTGGCTCTTCCTGGCCGCGGCAATGCTCGGAGCCTTGGCGTTGTCGGCCTTGTGGCGCTGGCCTTTGCAAAAGGAAGTGCGTCCACTTCTTGGTCACCGCCCTCCGCGTTGGGCGTGGCTCATCGCCTTTCTCGCCCCCCTGCTCCTGGGCGCGGCCATGTGCCGCTTTGCCCTCGATGGCATCCCGCACTTCAGCGACGCGCTGACCTACCTCATGCAAGGCCGCATCCTCTGGAGCGGACAACTCTGGCTGCCCAAACCGCTGCACCCGGAACTGTGGATTCACTCGCTCTTCTTCGTCACCGATCAGCAGCATGTCACCCTCGCCACCGACGGAACCGCGGGCCAATGGTTCTACGAAGGCACGCGCTTCTTCGGCAAGTACCCCATCGGTTGGCCGGCCATCGTGGGCACCTTCGACCACTTCCACCTGCTCTTCGCCGCCAACGCCACGCTCACTGGTCTTGCCGCGCTGCTCACCGGTTTCGCCACCCGGCAGATCACGACCTCACGCCGGCTACCCATCGTCGCCGCGTTGCTCTTTGCCCTCTCGCCTTGGGTCTGGTTCAACGGCGCGAGTCTGGCATCGCACGTCGCCTCCACCTGCGCCCTGTGGGCGTTTCTTGGTTTGAGCCTCCGCGCCATGCGGGTGGGCAAGACGGGTGGCGGTGGAGCGGTGTTGACATCACTGGCCGCGGGCTTGGCGCTGGGCGCGGGCGTGCTCATTCGGCCCGGTGACGCCGCGAACTTCGCCTTGCCGGTGATGCTCGTCGTGGCTTGGTTGATGCTGCGCGGTCTGCTTCAGCGGGAAAAACCAACCGCCATTTGGCTGCTGCTTGGCCCCGTCATGGCGGCAGGCGTATTCGTCGGCGTGGGCATCTACCTTTGGAGCAACGCCCAGACCACGGGCCACCCGTTGATGAGTCCGTATGCCCTCGAACCCCGCTTCAAGGAGGACTGGAACACACCCCTGCACATGATGGGGCGGGCCGCATTTCAGTGGGTCGAACTCAACGAACGTTTCCCCGGCTGGGGCATCGGGGGATTGACTGTGGCCTTCCTCGGCGCTGTCATCGCCCTGGGACGCGGCGGGATCGCAACCGGCAAACAGGATGAACCGTCATGCGACACTGGCCATGACACGCCACACATCCAGCGCGGCGGGCTGTGGCTGATGCTGGCCTGCGCTGGCGTTTTCTTTCTCTTCAACACCGCGTTTGGTTTCACCAATGTTTGGTGGGGGCCGCGCTGGCTGCTGCCCATTGCCCCGCTCTTGGCGATCCTCACCGCGGTGCTGGTCGATGCGGCCTTGCGCGCTTTGCATGATGCCGACACCCGCAAACGCGCGGCGGGCACGCTGGCCATCGCGTTGCTGCTGTCCGGCGTCACCCTCGGCCTGACAGTGCGATATCCAAGCCAATGGTGGTTCCACACTCTGCTTCCCCCCCACGGCGTATCCGCTCAGCCGCATCACCTGGCGCAAACGATGAACATTCACCACGCCGTCATCGCTATGCCCACCGATGGCAACTTCCCGCCCCGTGACGCCCGCGCCGGCATGGCCTTCATGGGCGTCGGCCCACGCGGTTTCGCCGCCAACGACATCATCTATGTGCGCGCCCTGCCGGGCTGGGAGGCCAAAGCCCGCGAGATGTTCCCGGATCGCGCGCTTTATGAATACCAAGGCGATCCAGTCGTGACATCAAAGTTCATTTTCATCACCCGCGATACCATGCCCCCTTCGCCATGAGCAAACTTGTCGTCCCCGCCGATGAACGCAGGCCACGGTCGCTGTGGCTCAACATCAGCTTCACGCTGATGTGGACCAGTGCCGCCGCCAGCGGTTTCGGCGATCGCTTGATCGAACTCGCGGCCGTGCCCCTCTTGGGCGTCAAAGGCCAAGACGCCAACGCCTCGGCCATTCAAGCCAGCATCTATTTTTTCTTCTTTCTCCCCTGGTTGGTGATGACACCGGTGGGCGGTTGGCTGGCGGACACGCTGCCACGGAAGTGGCTGCTTTTCGCCGCCGATCTTGGCCGGGCCGCGATCTTGCTGCTGGCGTTTCTCATGGTTCCCGCCGGGCTTGGCGCCGAAGGCATCCCGCCAAGCGAGCATTGGAAAATCTTCGCCATTCTCATCGGCGTCGGCGCTCTTGCCGCCATCTTCTCACCCGCCAAGGCCGCCACCGTGCCGCAGATCGTCCCCGTGGCGCACCTCCAGGCCGCCAACTCCGTGGTGCTGGGCATCGGCGTCATCGCCTCGCTCATCGGCTTCGCCATCGGCGGCCCACTGATGCAACACTGGGGCGTTCGCGCCGGCGTGCTGGTGGCGTTTCTGGCCTACGGCATCAGCGGTTGGTTCTGGGCCTTTCTCCAAGTTCGCCCGCACGACCGCGCCAAGATCCAACCACGAAAGCGAAGCCAACTCCTGCGCATGGTGCAGGCCGGCCGCTACATCGCCCGCCATCGCAGCGTGCTGCAACTCGTGGGTTTGGGCGTGCTCTTCTGGGCCGCGGCCAACGTCGTGCTCTCGGCCATCGCCGCCTTGTGCAAACATTACTACGGCATCCCCGCGGAAACCTACCTGAGTTATTACGCCTACATGGCGGGCATGACGGGGCTGGGCCTGCTCTGCGGGGCGCTGGCCATCGTGTGGGTCAACAATCGCCGGGCCTCGGGGCTGGTGACCATGCTGGGCCTGCTGCTCTCTTCCTTGGCGATGCTGGGGCTGGCTTTCAATCGCTCCTATGCGCTGGGCCTGGCGATGGCATTCTGCATCGGCTTCTTCGGCAACGCGGCGATGATCTGCGTCGAAACGCTCTTGCAATCCTTGGTGCCCAACTACATCCGTGGCCGTGTCTTCGGTGTGCGCGACATGGCCAGCATGATCTCCGCGGTGCTCATCAACCTGGCGATCTGGAAGACGCCCGACATCGACCAGCGCATGGTGCCGCTGCTTTACATCGTGGCGGGGATTCTCTTTGCCGTCTCGGCCAGCGGCGGCTGGATGCTGCTGACCCGCGGGCCGATGACGACGCGCCTGGCCAACGCGGTCTGGCGGTTGGGCCGCATTTATTGCCTGGTCTGGCACCGGGCGCGGTGGATCGGCAAGGATCATGTCCCCCACGCCGGCCCGGTCATTCTCGCGGCCAATCACACCTCGGCCATCGACCCGGTGCTCATCCAGTCCGGCTCACATCGACTGGTGTGCTGGCTGATGCTCAAGGCGCACCGCTACCGCCTGGCGACGCCGATCTGGCAGGCGCTCAAGCCCATCGCTCTGGAACGCGAGGCCGGCGACGCCCTCAAACTCCGCCACCTGCTGGCGCGATTGAAAAAGAACGAGGTCATCGGCATCTTCCCCCAAGGCGCTTTGGGGGATCGCTCACGAACACTTCGACCCCTGCAACCCGGCATCGCTTTACTGGCGCGAAGAAGCAACGCCCTGATCGTGCCGGTCTGGGTGCAAGACACCCCCCGCCCGCCCGGCTGGATGCACCTGCTGTTTCACTTTGTCATCCCCTCGCGCTCCACGGTGGTCTTCGGCGACCCCTACCGCCCCGCGGCGGAGGCGAGCAATGAAGCGATTGTCGCGGAGTTGGATAAACGTTTGCGGGACTTGGAAACACAGTTGCGCCAGCGCGGGAATAACTGACGGACGCGCAGCGGGGACGCGGCGGCTATGAGTCAGACAAATCAGAGTGCGTCATGCGATTCTGACGAATCATTTCACGTCGTTTTGCTTTTTCTGACTTTTAGCCGCAACGTCCTCGTTGCGCGTCTTCGATACCGTGATATGTTCGACAAACCACAGTTTCCCGCGATAGCGCCCGTGCGCCGGGAGATAGTGTCGCATCAAGTGCTGATAGTGCGCCGGATGCTTGACACGCTTGATGCTGCCGGCGCGGGAAAAAACGGGTTGCCGCGGGTCCGGCAGATGTTGCCGCAAGGTTTGCGTCAAGGCGCGTTTGAGCAGGGCGCGAATGCTTTCGAGCTTGTGATAGCCGCGCCAACTGATCAACACATGCAGATGATTGGGCACCACGATGATGGCGTGGGGTTGCCAGTGATATTTCCCGCAAGTCGCAATCGTGGTTGCGATGACCGTGTCGCAGTGGTCGCCAGTCAGCAGGAATCGCTCATGGTTGGCGCGACGGGTGTAGGCCTCGGCTCGGTCTTCGTCGGTTGAAAGAATGCCTTGTTTTCGTTTGACGTATCCGCGTTTGTGATCGGGCATCCAGGAGCGATAGGTGTGCAGGGTGAAAAGGTAAACCGCCATCTCGCGCCTCGGGAAGACGCGCAGCGGGGACGCTGCGGCTATAAGTCAGAAAAGAACAACTCAAACGCTGATCGATATTTCAAGACTCAAGACTTTTTCGCGCGTTCTCACACCCGATCCTTATTGGAATACTGCCGCGTAACCTTAAACGCCCGGTTGCCCTTAAACTGCCCCAGGTGGCCGATGTATTTCCGCTTGCCTTCGACCAGCAGGGTCAGGGGTTTGTTGGCGGGCTTTTCCGTGAGGATGATGTCGCCCTTGGCCAGGCGGTGCAGGTCGCCAAGCTTAATCGTCGTCTCGGCCAGCACGCTCGTCACCGTCAGTTTCGCGGCCTCAAGCTGTGACGCCAGTTGCTTGCGCAGCAGGTCATCGCGCCGACCACGCTTGTAAGCCGCCCAAGTCTGGTTCGACAGTTTTTCGACCACCGGCTCAATGACGTTGTAGGGAATGCACAGGCTCATCGTTCCGGCCCGGCCACCCATCTTCAACTCGAAACCGACCACCACCACCACCTCGTTGGGCGGGACGATCTGCACCAGTTGCGGATTGCTCTCGGTCTCATCCAAACTGAAGTTGACCGGCAGAATGTTGGCCCAGGCGTCACGCAGGGCGATCATGGCGCGGTCGAGGATTTTGTTGACCAATCGCAACTCGATTGCGGTCAATGGCCGCTGGGGGATGAAGAGATCGGCATTGCTCCCGCCCAGCAGCCGATCAATCACCGGGTAGATGATCAATGGGCTGACCTCCAGGCACATGTTGCCTTCCAAAGCGTCGGCCGAGAGAAGGTTGAAGCAGGTGGGGTTGGGCAGCGAGTGGGTGAACTCGCTGAAGGTCATCTGCTCGATGTTGGCGACCTTGACCTCGATGATGGTGCGAAGGAAGCCCGACAGCCCCGCGCCGAAGTTGCGGGCAAATCCATCGTGAAGATTTTCCA
>JBBRGB010000226.1:0-5670 GCA_038241095.1 Phycisphaerales bacterium | reverse complement strand
TTGAACTTTGGTCTGCGGCAACTGGTGGGGGATGGTGATGCCCCGACCAATACCGTGGCCGGGGCCTTGCGCAACATGCTCGTTGATGTGCCGCGCTGGGCGTTTGAGGTTCATCGCGGATTCTTTTTGACGTACCTGTTTTACAGCCTGCTGCTCTGGTCGCTGTTGGGTGGTGCTTTGGCGCGGATGAACGCCCTGCACGCCGCGACGGGCAAGGCTGGCGAAGCGGGCGAGGCTTTGAAGTTCGCGTTTCGACGCTGGGTCTGGCTGACGATCTCGCCCTTGATGCCGCTGTTTTTGGCGGGCGTCATCGGTCTGATGCTAACGTTGGGCGGGCTGGTCTTCTTCAACCTGCCAGCGGTGGATGTCATCGGCGGGGTCCTCTTCGGCTTGGCGCTGCTCTTGGGCGGAGTGGTGGCGCTGTTGCTGGTGGCGACGGTGGCGGGGGCTTGTCTCATGCACCCGGTCATCGCGGTGGAGGGCACCGACTCTTTCGATGCCGTGAGCCGGTCGTTTAATTACGTCCTTGGTCGGCCGTGGCGTTGGGCGTTTTATTCGCTCGTCGCCTTGGTGCATGGCGCGGTCTGTTACCTCTTTCTTGGGGCGTTGATTTTCCTGACACTGCTGGTGACTTCCGGCTTCGTTCGCCTCGGCGTGTTCGGTGGCGCAAGCGCCATGGGGGCCAATCGCTTCGACGCCATGTTCCCCCCGCCGGACTTCGGACACCTGGCCTACTGGCCTGACTTGGCGTTGTTGGGCATGAGCGGCAAAGTCGCGGCGGTGGCGGTTTGGCTGTGGGTGACGGCCTGCGTGGGCCTGCTGGCGGCGTTTGCCATCACCTACTTCCAAGCGGCGACGACGTGGGTGTACCTCCTGCTTCGCCGCGCCGCCGATGGCACGGAGTTTGACGAGGTCTATCGTGGGGAAAAGTGAAAAGCGGGAAGAGAAAAAGCGGAGAGCGGAGAGCGGAATAGTGAAGAGCGGAAAGCGGAAAGCGGAGAGAATAAGCACACTTTTGGGAGGCTTTTTGATGCGACGAATTCTTGACTCAACCACGCGAATGATGCCACTGTTCACGATGCTGCTGCTGGTGGCCTTGGTCGGCTGTGATCGTCAGACACGCCCCGAAACCAAGCTCACCAACGGCGAGGACTTGCCCCAAGTTCGCCTCGTTACCCTCTCTCCGGCCCTGACCAAAATGGTCATCGACCTAGGGCAGAAGGACCTCATCGTCGCCACCGCCCGCAACGACAATGCCGCGCCGGAAAATCTGCCCACCGTCGGCGATGTGCTGGACCTCAACACCGAGGCCCTGCTCCGCGCGCGGCCCACCCACGTCATCAGCATGTCCATCAAGGACGGCGACAACGCCCGCCTGGCGGAACTGGCACGGCGAAACAACTTCATGCTGGCGACCTATCCCTCACCCCTGAATCTCGATGAGGTCGGCCGCATCATCTTCGACGAAATGGAACTGACCACCCAAGGCTCCGGCAAGAGCGTGCGCAGCTTGGGCCAGGTGCTGGGCGTGCCGCTTGCAGCCAGCAAAGTCAAGCTGCGCATGCTCACGCAACTGGCGCAGTTAAGCGAGTTGACCTCGCACGCCGACCGGCCCCGGGTGCTGTTGATTTTGGCGAGCAATCCCGTGGTGGCCTTGGGGCCGGACACCGTACACAGCCAGGTGTTGAACAACGTCAACGCCACCAACGCCGTGGCCGACGCTTCGGTCGGCGCGCCGAGTCTGGATCGGGAGAAGCTCATCACGGCCGCGCCTGACATTGTGCTTTTTCTTTCGCCCGGCGGCGCTCCTGTCGAAGACCTGGCGACCGATGCCCGCTTCGTTCTCTTCCGCGACTTGGACATCCCGGCGGTGAAAAACAACCGCGTGGTGGTGCTGGGCGATCCGCTGATTCTTCTGCCGGCCAGCAACGTGGCCCACATCGCCGCGGACATGGCCAAGGCCGTGCATCCTGATCTGGCGGAGAAGGTCGATGCCGTGATGGCGCGGGAAAGCTTGGCCTTGCGACCTGAAGGGTCGCCCGTGCCTGTATCCACGCCCGCAGACAACCAAGTCCCACCCGCCGAAACAGACGCGACTCCCGATGCCCAACCCTGATTCCGCCCTTGGCCCACGACCTTTCGCCGCGCTGCGCTGGTGGCCGCTCTTGCTCTTGGCCGGGGTGTTGCTCATCGTCGCGGGTCTGCGGCTATGCCTGGGCTCCGGGGCCGTGGGCTGGCCCGAAGGTTCATCAATCGAAAGTCTGGGGCACGTGCTGGTGCCACGTTGGCTCTGGGATCCGCAATCGCCCGTCACGCCGATGGACACCCGCATGTTGCGGCTCATCATCGCCGGCTTGATCGGCGCGGGCCTGGCCATCAGCGGCGTCGCGCTTCAAGCCCTGCTGCGAAACCCGCTGGCTGAGCCGTTCATTCTGGGCATCTCCAGCGGCGCGGCCGTGGGGGTGCTGGCGCAGTGGCTGCTCTCGTACCAGCTCACTGGCCGCGTCGCGGGCCAGCAGACCGGTGCCATTCTCGGCGCGGGCCTCACCGCGGCCATCGTCTTTTTCGCCTCCCGCCGCCGGGGTGTCGTCGATCCCCTGGGCCTGCTTTTAACAGGCGTGGTGCTGGGCATGATCAACGCCGCGATCATCATGTTCTGCAACTATGTGCTTGGCCCGGCTGGCTTGAAGGAAGACATCGGCCGGTGGATGATGGGCTACATCAACGAAGCCGCCACACCGCCCACGGTGCTGACCGTCGCCGCCACCGTCGCCGGGGGACTGGCGCTGCTGTTCTGGTTGGGAAGGGCGATGGACGTGGCGACTTTCTCCGACGCCGAGGCCATGAGCTTGGGCGTCAACCTCGGAGCCTTGCGAACGCTGTTGTTTGTCGTCGCCTCCGTGCTGGCGGCGGGTGCGGTGATCCTTGCCGGCCCAATCGGGTTCGTGGGCTTGATCGCCCCGCACGTCGCCCGCCTCATGCTCGGACCACGACATCGACCGCTCTTGCTCGGATCCGCATTGCTCGGCGCGACACTGGTCATCCTGGCCGATGCCCTGTCGGTGATCATCGACCTGGCGGCGGGCATCGGCGTCATGCCCGTGGGCGTCTTCACCGCGCTCATCGGTGGCCCCATGTTCCTCTGGATGCTCCGCCCTCAACTCGGCCGCGGCGCGGAGTAGGGGGGGGCGGGGAAGGCTTGAGTCTTGAGGGGTGAGGCTTGAGGGGGGAGGAATAGGAGATTGTTTGGTGGGAGGCGGACTCCCAGCCGCGGAGCGGCTGGGCTTTCGGTGGTGGAGAAGAATTCGCGTCGTTGTTCTGCTTGTCTTTCTTGTCTTTATCTCAAGACTCAAGACTCAAGACTCAAGACCTTCTCCCCTTTCCTTCCCCCTCCGCCACGCGCCACACCGCCCCATCCCGTTCCACCCGCCGATAAAGCGTGTCCCTTTCCAGCGGTTCAAATCCCGCCTCGCGCACTGCCCGCCGCAAGTCGCCTACCGTCACTTCCTGATGCGTGTCGCCACCGCCGACTTTCGTGATGTCGTACCACACCACCGTGCCATCGATGTCATCCACACCAAACGACAGCGCCAGTTGCGAGAACGGCAGCGTCTGCATGATCCAAAACGCCTTGATGTGCGCGAAGTTGTCCAGCACCAGCCGACTCACCGCCAGCATCTTCAGATCGTCCAGCCCGCAAGGCCCCGGCAAGCGCTGCAACTCCGAATCGTCGGGAATGAAGGGCAACGGAATACAGGTCTGAAACCGCCCCGGCAACCCGCGCTCAAGGGCGCGATCCTGCGCCTGGCGCAACATCAGCAAATGCGCCACGCGGTCGGCGACTGATTCGATGTGCCCGTAGAGAATCGTGGCGTTGCTCATCAGCCCCAACTCGTGGGCCGTCTCATGCACCTCCAGCCAACGGTCGCTGCGGATTTTTCCCTTAAACGCCTCATCATGCACACGGTCGTCAAACACCTCGGCCCCGCCGCCGGGCAGTGAACCCAGACCCGCCTCTTTCAGGTCCGAAAGCACGCCGCGGATGTCACGACCGCGATGGTCGATCCGCGCCAGGTGTACGATTTCCACAGCCGTGAAAGCCTTGATGTGCAGCTTCGGCGCGGCCACCTTGATCGCCCGCATCATGTCGGTGTAGTAGGCCAACGGCAGCTTCGGATGCAGCCCGCCGACGATGTGCATCTCCGTCGCCCCGGCCTCCGCAGCCGCCTTGGCCTGCTTGCCAATCTCTTCGAGGGAATATTCGTAAGCCCCCTCTTCGCCTTCCTTGCGATAGAAGGCGCAGAACTTGCACGACAGGGCGCAGAGGTTGGTGTAGTTGAGGTGGCGGTTGATGTTGTACCAAACCACGTCGCCGTGGAGCCGTCGCCGCACGGTGTCGGCGAGTTGGCCGAGGGTCCAAATGTCGTGGCTGGCCATGAGCGTCATGGCGTCGTCGGCGTCGAGCCGAGCACCGGCGGCGAGCTTGGTGGCGATGGGTTTCAGGGCGGTGTCCATAGGGGTGACAATGATAGGAGCTCGCGCCGCAATTCGCAGTCTCAAATACAGTGGGCGCAAGCCCCCGGTGGAACTGGCCCCATGTGTTGATCCCTTCTTTCCACCTGCCCGTTGGCACGGTATAATTAAAGACATGCCCACCATTCTGAAAAACCATCTTTCCCCGTTCACGCTTTTTTTGCTGCCCGTGATCCTGGCCACCTTGACCATTCTTTCGGCTGCACTTAACGCCGGCGCGCAAGGCATCGTCTTTCCCGGCAAGGGCAGCGTCATCGACATCAAGGCCGACTACGGCGCCAAGGGTGACGGCGTCGCCGATGACACCGCCGCGATTCAGAAGGCCATCAACGAAAATCGTCGGCTGTCACGCATGATCTACTTCCCCGATGGCACATACCTTGTCAGCGACAAACTGACCTACGGCTCCAACCTCGAAGAGGCCAAGTGCCTCACGCTCCAAGGCCAGAGCCAGGAACGCACCATCATCCGCCTCAAGGACAACGCCCCCGGTTACGACGACCCGGCCAAGCCCAAGTATCTGTTGACCATGTTTGAAGGCCCCAACACGGGCATGGCGTTTCAGAACTCCATCTTCGACATGACCTTCGACACCGGCAAGAGCAATCCCGCGGCCATCGGCGTGCAGTGGATGAACAACAACCAAGGTGCTATGCGCAACGTCACCATCCGTTCGGGCGATCCTTCCGGCGCGGGTGTCACGGGGCTGGACCTCAACCGCACCGAGCCGGGGCCGGTGCTGTTTTCGCACGTGACCATCGAAGGCTTTGATTACGGCGTGACGGCCATACCTGGGCCGTTCTCCGTGACGTTTGAGCATGTGATTCTCCGCAACCAGAAGAAGGCGGGGATTCACAACAAGTGGCAGACCTTTGTCATCCGCGACCTGCGCAGCGAGAACAGCGTGCCGGCGATCATCAACAGCGACGGTGGCGGATGGATCACGCTCATCGAGTCGGAACTTGTGGGCGGTCAAGGCGCGGCCAACACCGCCGCCATCCAGAACGCCGGCATGTTGATCCTCCGCGATGTGAAACAGTCCGGTTACGCCAAGCTCGTCGATAACACCGGCGACAAGGCCGATGTCGAAGGGGCTTCCATCGACGAGTACTACTCGCAGATGGGCAAGGTCAGTTC
>JBBRGB010000225.1:0-5753 GCA_038241095.1 Phycisphaerales bacterium | reverse complement strand
GATGGAATAGGCGTACCACTCTCGGCCGATGTTGGCGTGGCCTTGCGAATGCCAGCATTCTGGATGGGCCTGACCCGCTGGGCCGGTGCCATCACGGGGCTGTTGTTGACTACGGCGCTGGTGCGGCTGGGCGACTACGGCCCGACGGAATGGACGTATCTGGGCATCCTGGGCGCGGCCATGCTGGTGTACGCCCGGCTCGATGAACGCCACCATGCCTTGGCCTGGTTGGCGGCGGCGGTGAGCTTGATGATGACCGCCACCAGTGTGCTGGATGTGTTCGTGATGAACTTGGATCGTCGTGTGTGGATCGGACCGGAGGACTTCAACACCAGGGGTTGGTTCATCCTGGCCTTTGGCCTGCTCTATGCGGGAGGTGGTTTCATCGCCCTGTGGCGCTCGCGACGACCTGGCGCGTGGGCCAGTCTCTCGGTTGCCTCGGCCTTGGGTTTTTTCCTCGTGGGCTTTTGGGGTTTCCACGAAATCAGGCTTCCCAACTTCTGGGGAATCTTCGCTTGCGTGTTGGCGTTGATTTACGCCCTGTTGGCAATCTTCACCCACGGCAAGCGAACCGTCCCGGATGGCAATTCCACCATTGCCGCCCGTTACGATCACGCCTTGGCCGCGTTGTCCGTCGGGGCCGCAGCTTTTCTCTCCTTGGCCGTGCCCATCGAACTCGACCGCCAGTGGATCACCGTCTCCTGGGCCTTGCTCGTGCCTTTGGTGCTGCTTATTGACAGTAAGTTGCATCTGACCGCCTTGCGCGTGGTTTGTTATGTGCTCACGGCCTTGGTGGTGTCCCGCTTGTTGCTCAATCCGCTGGTGCTGACCTATCCCATCGGCACCATGCCGATTTTCAACTGGCTGCTTTACGGCTACGGGCTGCCGATTGTCGCCTTCATGCTGGCGGGTTGGCTGCTGTCGCGCGATGGGCGTGCCTTGCCGGCGGCGATCATGCAAGCGGTCGCGCTATTGCTGACCTTGGCGCTGGTGACGCTGCAAGTCCGCCAGTTCTTCCATCCCGATGCCTTGGGAGTCGATCACACTTTCCAACTCCGACGCGACACCGGCTTCGTCGAACTGGGAACCTACGTTCTGGCGTGGATGCTGCTGGGCATGGCGGTCATGTTGTTTCGTCGGCCAGCGCGTTGGGTCGCCACCACGGAGGCCGCGCCGACGGATGGCGACTCGCCTTCATGGCATCAATGGGCGGGAATGGCGCTCTTTTCCCTGGCCCTCCTCTTTCATCTGGGCGTGTTGTGCCTCATGCTCAACCCCGCTTGGTATCCGCACTACGTCGGCGAATGGCGGGTATTCAACTGGTTGCTCTACGTCTATGGCCTGCCGGTGGCGATCATCATCGTCTTGGTGCTGGCCTTGCGCCACTGGGGCCGCGGCGCGGGACAATTGGCCACACCGCTTCTTGTTGTTGACCGCGTACTTTGGGCATTGGTGATCTTCATCAGTTTCGTGGGCCTGAACTTGGAGGTGCGGCAAGCCTTCCGCGGCGCGGTGCTCAGTGGCCGGGCCGTCATCCAGAGCGAACGCTACGCCTACTCGGCGACTTGGGTACTCTTCGGCGGGCTGCTCTTGGCGCTGGGCGTCTGGCGTCGCAGCATCCTCTTTCGCTGGGCCTCGCTCTTGGTCATGCTCCTGGCGGTGGGCAAAGTTTTCCTGCGCGACACCGCCCAACTCGGCGACCTCTACCGCGTCTTTTCGTTCCTTGGCTTGGGCCTGGTGCTGCTGGCCTTGGGCTACGTCTATCACCGCTTCGTCTTTGGAGTGACAACCATCCACACGGACAGGTGAACCGCCAGCACCATAAAACAGCACGACCCGCATGAAAGCGGGCCGTGGCTGTTTGATGATTTGTGACGAAGCGAGATTATTACCGCGGCTTGCCCAGGACCAAGGCGACGTTGTGGCCGCCGAAGCCGAAGCTGTTGCTCATGGCGATGTTGACGGGCATCTGGCGGGCGACGTTGGGAACGAAGTCCAAGTCGCAGGCGGGGTCGGGTTCGTTCAAGTTGATGGTGGGCGGGATGCTGCCGGTTTCGATGGTCTTGGCGGCGACGACGGCTTCCAAGCCGCCCGAAGCGCCCAGCAGGTGGCCGGTCATGCTCTTGGTGGAACTGATGGCGATGCTTTTGGCCTGCTCGCCAAAGAGGCGTTTGATGGCGGTGGTTTCCGCCACGTCGCCCAGGGGCGTGCTGGTGCCGTGGGCGTTGATGTAATCGACGCCGTCAAGATTGACCTTGGCGTCCTCCAGCGCCATTTGCATGGCGTAGGCGGCACCCTTGCCCTCCTGGTCGGGGGCGGTGATGTGCGAGCCGTCGGCGGACTGGCCGTAGCCCAAAAACTCGGCGTAGATTTTCGCGCCGCGGGCCTTGGCGTGTTCGTATTCTTCGAGCAGCAGCACGCCAGCGCCCTCGCTGAGGATGAAGCCGTCGCGGGTTTTGTCGAAGGGGCGGGAAGCGCCGGTGGGGTCGTCGTTGCGCTCGCTCAAGGCACGCAGGGCGATGAAGCAGGCCAGTCCCAAGGGCGTCAAGGCCGCCTCGCTGCCACCGGTGATCATGACGTCGGCGACGCCGTGGCGGATCATGTGGGCCGAGTCGCCGATGGCGTGCGCTGCAGAAGCGCAAGCGCTGGTGGCGGCGTAGTTGGGGCCTCTCAAGCCGTAGAAGATGGAGATGTTGCCCGACCCAGCGTTGCACATGAGCTTGGGCACCATGAAGGGGCTGACGCGGTCGGGGCCTTTTTCGAGCATCTTGCGGTAGCCGTTCTCGAACTCCTCGATGCCGCCGATGCCCGATCCGATGATCGAACCGCAGCGCCAAGGGTTTTCCTTGGCGAAGTCGATGCCTGAATCCTTGACGGCGTCGACGGCGGCGTTGAGGGCGAACTGTGCGAAGCGGTCGAGCCGCTTGGCCTCGCGGCGATCAACGTTGGGCCCGCCTTCCCAGCCCTTGACCTCGCCGCCGATGCGGGTGGCGTAGGCCGAGACATCAAAGCGGGTCAGTGGGGCGATGCCCGACTTGCCCGCCAGCAGATCGTTAAAGACCTGGGGGACATCGGTGCCGAGGCTGGTGACCCATCCCAGACCGGTAATGGCGACGCGGCGATTGCTCATGGTGGATTGGAACCTGAATGGCGGTGAAAGGACGCTGTTGGCAAGAGAGCGTCGAGGGCGGGGCCGACATGTGGCCCGATGCCCGAAAACGAAGACGCGCGAATTACCGCAGCGTCCCCGTGAATGTCGCTTGATTCGATGCCCGTGTGGACAGGCGCTGGCCCGTGACGCGGGACAATCGAATCCACAAAACGCGCTGTCATCAGCCGCGATCAAAAACGCAACCGCAGCGGCGACACGGCCTCACTCGGCCTTGTCGAACTGCGTCTTGATGTAGTCGATGGCCTGGCCGACGGTCTGAATCTTCTCGGCTTCCTCGTCGGGAATCGAGGTCTCAAACTCGTCTTCAAACTCCATCACCAGCTCGACGGTGTCAAGACTGTCGGCGTTGAGATCGTTGACAAAGTGCGTGTCACGGGTGATCTCGGCCTTGTCCTTGCCCATCTGCTCCGCCACGATGGCAACGACCTTTTCTTGGATTTCCTGTTCGGTCATGCTTGAACTCCTTGGACTTTAAGGCCGCTCGTCGGCGGCGGTTTTGGGTTCGTCCGACGACTCAACGTCGGCGGCAGAATATAGCTTGATCCGCCCACATTGCCAAGTCGCAACACGACAAAAAAGTTCCACCCCTGCCACTTGCGGGAGTTTTTCCACGCCACCATGCCAAGGCCCCCGGCCCCGGCTCACGGCGAAAGCCTTGCAATCCGCCACCCCGCATCCCCGTCGCGACGATAAACGATGCGGTCATGCAGCCGACTCCGCCTCCCCTGCCAGAACTCCAATTCCTCCGGCCGCACGCGGTAACCACCCCAAAACGGCGGGCAGGGAACATCCCGCCCTTCGTACTTCGCTTCAATTTCCGCATAGCGCGATTCCAAAGCTTCCCGACTTTCCAACTCCCGACTCTGTTGACTGATCCACGCCGCCAACTGGCTCTTGCGCGGGCGACTGCGAAAATATGCCTCGCTCTCCTCTCGGCTGACTTTTTCCACAGTGCCGGTGATGCGTACCTGACGCTCCAGCGCGTCCCAGTAAAACACCAGCGCCGCTTGGGGCCGGGCCTCCAACTGTTGGGCCTTGTGACTCGTGTAATTGGTGAAGAAGACGAACCCCTGGGCGTCGAACCCTTTGAGCAGCACGATGCGTCCCGCCGGCCTCCCCGCGGTATCGCAGGTGCAAAGTGTCATGGCATTGGGTTCGAGAATCTCGGCGTCTTGGGCCTCGTGAAACCACGCGGCGAACTGCCGCATCGGGTCGGCATTGACATCACGCGCATCCAAAGCGCTGTGGGCATAATCGCGGCGAAGTTCTTGGATGTTCATTCGCAATCAATCTTCCACCCCCGTGTGTGCCGCCGCGCCGTTGACACGCAACCCGCATTAGCCCCGCAGCGCAGCGGAGGGGGCCTCAATGTGCCAATCATAGACCTCGCCATTCCGCCGACTCTTGGTAAACTGAAATCCGGCAATCTTCAAAACGAGATGAGACATGAACCATCCGGTGGCAATCGTGGTCGGGGCAGGCAGCGGCATAGGCCAAGTGGCGACGGTGCTCTTGGCGCAGGCGGGTTACCACGTTCTGCCCGTGGGACGCACGCGAAGCAAACTCGACGCGACTTTGGAAATGGCCTGGCGTGACTCGGCCAGTGGTGTGCGGCTGGAGCCGCTGACGCTGGATGTGACCCAACCCGGCGCGGCCAAGCGGGTCATCGACGAAGCCTCACGCATCTTCGGACGCCTCGACGCCATCGCCAATGTCGCCGGCCACGCCTCGCTTGGCCCCGTCAGCGGCATCACGCCCGAAGCTTGGCGTCGCACCATTGACGCCAATGTTTCCTACGTCATGGAAATCACCGCCGCGGCCTGGCCCATCTTCGCCCGCCAGCACCGGGGCGTGATCGTCAACATCAGTTCCTTGGCCTCCATCGATCCCTTCCCCGGTTTCGCCCTCTACGCCGCGGCCAAGGTGGCACTCAACATGTTCACCCGCGTCACCGCCGACGAAGGCAAAGCCATCGGTCTCAAGGCCGTGGCTCTGGCACCGGGAGCGGTTGAAACTCCGCTCTTGCGTTCGCTTTTTGATGAGAAGCTTATCCCCGCCGATAAGGCCTTGGCGCCGCGTGAGGTGGCGGAGGTCATCCGCGACTGCATCACTGGCACGCGGGCCTTTACCAGCGGGCAGACCATCGAAATCCCTTCGCCGTGATTCACACCCGCACGCCCAGCAGGGTTTTGCCTGCGGCCTTGATGTCGGCGTCACTGCCCACCAGCACATGTGTCACACTGACGCCCACACGACTCGTCGGCTCCTTTCCAGCGATCAGGGCCGGGTCGTGATGCTCCATTTCGCCAAAGCCACCGTACGTGCCGTCATCGTTGTAGGCTTGAACCGCGTCGCCGCCGAAGAAGGCGTTGCTCGAACGTGGCACATCGACGTAAGGCTCACCCGGCTGCGGGCCGAAAATGCGAACGATCAACGAACTTAGCTTCCCACCACTTCCGAGGGGCAGTTTGCGATAAAACCCCATGCGGCCGGTGGTCTGTCCCGGCGGGATGCCCATCTTGATGCGGCGCTTGCCGTCAATGAGGAATCGCACCGAGGTCTTGTCGATCTTCACATGCTT
>JBBRGB010000224.1:0-5766 GCA_038241095.1 Phycisphaerales bacterium | reverse complement strand
CGGCTACGGGAATTTCCCCGGCGGTTGCCACATGGTGCCCAACCACTGCCTGATCATTGTCGCTTTGCTCTGGGGCGAGGGCGACTTCGACAAGTCCATGACCATCGTCAACACCTGCGGCTACGACACCGATTGCAACTCAGGCAACGTCGGTTGCCTGCTGGGGATTCGCAACGGTCTGGCGGCGTTTGCGGGCAAGCACGATTGGCGGGGGCCGGTGGCGGATCGAATGGTGCTTCCCACCGCCGACGGGGGCCGCTGCATCACCAACGCCCTGACCGAAGCGGGGCATCTCGTCAACGCTGGCCGGGCGCTGGCGGGGCTGGAACCTTGGAAGCCCAAGCATGGAGCGCGGTTTCACTTTTCGCTTCCCGGTTCGGTGCAGGGGTTCAAGGCCCACCCCATGCCCCAAGAAGCTGGCGAGGCCCGCATCGAAAACGTCGCCGGCGGGAAGGATCGCGGCGAACGTTCGCTGGCGATCACCTACACGACGAAAACAAACCAACAACCCATCCGCGTGGGCACCGCCACGTTCTTCCAATCCAAGGACTCAAAGGACAACGGCTACGCGATGAAAGCCAGCCCGACGCTCTATCCCGGCCAGACTATTCGCGCCCGTCTGCTGGGTGATGCGGACAATGCCCAGCCCGTTACAGCGCGGCTGTTTGTCCGACACTTCACCACCGACAACGCGCTGGCCATTCTCCAAGGCCCGACCACAAAAATCACCGGCGAGAACGCGGTTGAATTGCAATGGAAACTGCCCGGCGTCGGCGGACAACCCATCGCTGAGGTGGGCGTTGAACTCCTGCCCGACCAAGCGGGCAAGGGCGTGGTGCATCTGGATTGGCTGGATTGGAACGGTGAGCCGGATGTGGTTTTCGAGCCGCCCGCCGACGGGGGCGACATGTGGAAGCAGGCTTGGACCGATGCCACCGACGCCAATCGCAAAGATCGCTTGCCCCGCACGGTGGTGCAAAACTTGGGTCGCGGCCTGGTCATTCAAGGCACGCACGAGTGGCGCGATTACGAGGTCAGCGTCTCGATGAAGGTTCACATGGCCCAGGCGACCGGGCTGGCGGCGCGCGTGCAAGGGATGATGCGCTATTACGCACTGCTCATCAGGCCGGACACCAGTTCGCTGTCGCTGGTGAAAATGTTCAACGGCGTCGAAACCGAATTGGCCAGCCAAACCTGCGACTTCGCTATTGAGCGGCCGTACACTCTTGCTCTGCGATGTGAAGGTTCGACCATCACCGCCTCACTGGATCGCCAGCGACTTTTTGAAGTCGTCGATGACGCCTTGAGCTGCGGCGCTGTTGCGATGATTGCCCAGGAGGGGCACGCCAGTTTCCAAGCGGTGACCGTGCGACCGGCCGCGTCAACGCCCGACACCAAGTAAAAGTTTTGTCGAAATGGATTGCCCGCCGTGGAGCGACCGCGCCATCACCCGCCAATATGGATCACACCCGCCCAGTGCGCGAGGACTGGGCGGGCATGATCATCACCAGCGATTCATTCCCGGCTGGAGTGGTTGCGTGGACTGATTCGTTATCAATGTGCCGCTGACGCCCGCGGGCAACTCGATCCATCCGCCGTCGTTGCCGCGCTTCGATGGCGATCATGCCGCGCGGGTGGGGCATCTTGCCCTTGGCCCATTGCAGGCTTCCCAACTGCGGCTGGACATGCACCGTCTTGAATCCCGCGGAGCCGGGCCGGATTCCCAGGATCGACGCGAAATAGTGAAAGACCGGATGAGCGCCCCAAGCATGGCAGTCGCTGCGCGGCTCATACACCTCCGGCGTGGTGCGAAAGCCTCTGTCCGCCAAGCCAAACCACACGTCCATGCGCTTGATAAGCTGATCGGTTTGGCCCAGCAGGCGATAGGCTTCAAACAGATAGTGCATGAAGTAGAGCGTGGCCCGCGCCATCTCTTGGGACAGCAACCCTTCGCCAAGTCGTCGCCGGCGTTCGCCTTGAATGGAGCCTTCGATCAGCGCCAGACATTGCGCGTGCTCGCTGAAATGGGCGTGCTCCAAATCGTCACTGTAGAGGCCGCGGGATTCATCCCAGAATGAAGCGTCAATCGCTTGGAAGAGTGCATCAGCGGTGTCTCGGTTTCGTTGGGCCATCAACGCTTCGCCGACAATGTGTTCCAGTTCCCCCGCTTGGCGGAACATCAGCGCGGCCTGAAGATTGATCGTCGCCTTGAAACCGCGAGCGCCCACCGGCGGCACGCCCGCCGGCCACGTCGGCACCCAATCCACAAAGTTCCAACCGGGTGGTGTCATCACTAAGCCGCAGGCCTTGTCCAGATGCCCGCGCACGGCTTCGCAAACCGCCCGCACCCCCGCCATCCGGGCACGAATAAAGTCCGCATCGTCACGCCAGTGGGCCGCGTCGTGAACCATACCCACCCACCACATGCTAAAGGGAGGAATCCGCTGCCGCATCCGCGCCGGGTAACGGCTGGCGGTGAAGCCTTCGTGGTCACGTGACAGATCAAACAGTTCCACCGCCTTGCGCGGCAGGCGGTCATCATCGCTGATCGTGTACGTCGTCAACACTTCCACCCGCGTGTCGCCGACGTACATCAAC
This sequence comes from Phycisphaerales bacterium, assembly GCA_038241095.1. Classification (GTDB taxonomy): domain Bacteria; phylum Planctomycetota; class Phycisphaerae; order Phycisphaerales; family Phycisphaeraceae; genus JBBDMX01. The sequence continues at coordinate 3,168 of JBBRGB010000224.1, read as the reverse complement.
TGCTCGTAATACGGGCAGTCCATGTATGTCTCATGCGCGCAGGCCCGCAACGTGCGCAGCGCCAGCTGCGTCACCCGCGCCAGACGCGAATCCGAAGCGTCAAACTCGCCCACGAACGCGAATGGATAGCCTGTCTCCCGCAGCGTAAATCGCTCGACGGTCAACGCCTCATCGAACGTTTGGACATCAATGGCGACATAGCGCCCCGCGTCCCACCACAACGGCGAGTAGTGTCGATCTCCCCCCCGCCCGCCATCGAGCATGAACGTCGCCCCCATGCCGATGAAGGACTTGCCCTCGATCTCGTCCCGGTTCCCCTTGTGCAGGTAGGTATCGCCATCTTCTCCGCCCGGCTTGGGATCGCGGTGATAAAGCGACTCGGCCCACAGTGTGCGAATCATCGCATCCCGTCCGCCGCTGGTCACCAGATCGCCATAGGCGCAGTGGTAGTCGTCCAGATCGACAAGCACCCGTCGCCGCGTGTGGGGGGCGATGGTCACGGGCCCCTGCCCCGCGAGCATGGCATTCCATTGATGGCGCTCTGCCGCCAGGTTTTCGGCGGCGAGAATCGGCGGACCGTTTTCCTTGCCTTCGGGAAGCTCAAACGACGCCATCTCCATCACATGCCGGGCTTGACCCGCTTGGCGGAAAGTTTGATTCATCGCCGGGAGCAACGCCGGCCGCAACAGGCGTGTGTCAGCCTCCCACGCCAGCGCTTTGATTCGCGCCGCGCCGACAATCGCCGCCGGCGTCCATTGATCGGCGTATGGCCGCTCCGCGATTCGCCCCGCTTCCACGCCCCACGGATAAAGACGTCCATCGATGTTGCTTCTGGCACCCACAGCCGTGTAGCCTGTGGTGCGAGCCGGGGTGAAAGAGTAGCCCTCAATCTTAAGCGCGTCCCACTCGGCCACGCCCGTTGACAACAGTTCCTGCGCCCTCTCGGCCATGAGCAAAAACGCCGGGGAGACACCCACTTGCGCCACCGGCGCGGGACCATGATTCCCCAACCACCAGACCCGCGCCACCAGCACATGATCGCCAGCCTCAAACGGCTGATCGTAGGTTTCATAAAACCAGTTGGACAAATCCCCGCGCTCGGAGCCTGACCCGATGCGCTGGCCGTCGAGGAACAACTCGTAGCGTTCATCAGCCGAGACATGCAGACGCAGCGTGCAATCCCGCTCCACATGAAACCGCCTGCGAAACCCCAACACCACCGCCTCCGCCCCACCATGCCGCGGATGACCAATCCATTTGGCAGGCCAAGCGGATTGCTCAAAAGCGTAACGGTCTTGCTGTATCAACGGATCAACGCAAATGATTTGCCGCATGGTGGTGAAGAACCTGTGCAATGGAAAAATCGCATTGTGTGAATCGCTCTTTTGTATCACATCTCACGGCCATCAAGTTCCAGCCTTCCCGCAAGTGTGCGCACAGGGCAACCCGTCCGCGGGCCAGCGCCAGCCGGTCTAAACAGAGCGCTGCTATCATCTGCCCCATGTTTGGCACACTCTCCGACAAGTTCTCCGACGCTCTGCGCAAGCTTTCGGGCCAGGGCAAGATCAGTGAATCCAACGTCCGCGAGGCGATGGGCGATGTGCGCGCCGCCCTGCTCGAAGCGGACGTGCATTACGAGGTCATGCAAACCTTCACCCGCCGGGTGCAGGAGCAGGCGCTGGGGGCCGAGGTCTTGGCCAGCGTCAAGCCCGGCCAGCAGATGATCAAGATCGTCCACGATGAACTCGTGCGGCTCATGGGTTCCGAGGAGGAACAAAAGGGCATCCTTTTTGTCAGCCCCGGGCCGACGGTCATCATGATGAGCGGGCTGCAAGGCTCGGGCAAAACCACCACCTGCGGCAAGCTGGCGGCTTACCTTAAAAAGCGGGGCAAGAGCGTGATGCTGGCGGCGGCGGATTTGCAGCGGCCCGCGGCGGTGCATCAGCTCGAAGTGCTGGCCACGCAGGTGCAAACCGAAGCCCCCGGGCCGGGCATCGTCTCGTTTTACAGCGAGCCGGACAAGGTCGCCGAGTATGGCAAGGCGGTCGGCGCGGCCGTCACCGTTTGCCGCAACGCGCTGAACCAGGCGCGGGGCAAGAACGTCGATGTGTTGATCCTCGACACCGCCGGCCGGCTGCACGTCAACGATGAGTTGATGAACGAGTTGCGGATGGTCAACGCCGCGGTGCAGCCGCACCAGATTTATCTGGTCATTGATGCCATGACCGGGCAGGACGCCGTCAACAGCGCCAAGGCTTTCAACGAACAGTTGGAGCTTGACGGCGTGATCCTCACCAAGTTCGATTCCGACACCCGCGGCGGGGCGGCGCTGTCGGTGCGCGAAATCACGGGCAAGCCCATCAAGTTCATCGGCGTGGGTGAAAAGCTCGACGCCTTGGAGGAGTTCCACCCCGAGCGCATCGCCTCGCGCATTTTGGGCATGGGCGATGTGGTGTCGCTGGTGGAAAAGGCCCAGGAGCAGGTCAGCGAGGAAGAGGCCTTGGCCTTGCAGGAGAAGATGGCCAAGGGCAAGATGACGATGGACGATTTTCTGGGGCAGTTGCGCAGCATCAGGAAGATGGGTTCGATGAAGAGCCTGTTGGGCATGTTGCCGGGCATCGGGCAGGCGTTAAAGGACTTGCCGATTGAGGAAAAGCAGATCGACCGCACCGAGGCGATGATCTGTTCGATGACGCGGCATGAGCGCAAGGATGTGGACTTGCTGGACAACTCCCGGCGAAGGCGAATTGCGCGCGGGGCGGGGGTGCAGCAGAACGATGTGAGCCACCTGGTCAAGGGGTTCACGATGGTGAGTCAGATGAGCAAACAGATGATGGGCGCGGGGATGTTGAGCCGAGTCAAGGCGATGGCGGGAATGAGCGGCGGCATGGACATGAGCGCCTTGGCCGGCGGCGGGATGGGGCTGCCTTCGGGCGGTGGAACGGGCGGTGGTGGCGACAAGCCCAAGCCGAAGTTCAAGCTGCGCAAGAAGCGTAGCCGGTAAAGACAACGTCTCTTGCGCGGGCCTGTCAGACATTATGCATCGACCTGCCGGTTTCGCAGGCGTGGGTTACCGTAAGCTTTTAGGGTTTGCGGCAGAGCCACTATCGAAAGGACAGATCGATGCCACAGGATTCTATCACAGCCATCACTCACATTGGATTGGAC
>JBBRGB010000223.1:0-5784 GCA_038241095.1 Phycisphaerales bacterium | reverse complement strand
GAGATCGCGGGCTTGGTCGCTGACGATGGGCTTGTCCAGTTCCGCGCCCATGAGTGACCACGTGCCGCTGGAGAGAAAGGCCCAGTTGGCGGTCTTGCTAGTGTCCACAGGCACGGCCGCCACGGCGCTGGCGGTGTCGTGGCTGCCGGGGACGATCACGTCGATCTCCTCGACGCCCGTGAGTTTCGCCAGTTCCGGTCGCAGCGAGCCGATGCGTGTGCCCGCCGGGACGATGCCGCCGAGCATGTGCGACGGCAGGCCCAAGTCGGTCAACAAAGTTTTGTTCCACTTGCCGGTCTTGGGGTTGACCATCTGCGTGGTGGAGGCGATGGTCGCTTCGTTGACCATCTTGCCGGAAAAGAAGTAGTGCAGCAGGTCGGGGATGTTGAGCATGGCCCGCGCCTGCGAAAGCAGCTTTGGCTCGGCTTCCTGCGTGGTGACGAGTTGGTAAAGCGTGTTAAAGGGCATGAACTGGATGCCCGTGGCGTCGTAGATGCGCTTTTGGCCCAGCTTGCGAAAGGCCTTGGCCATCGCCGGGGCATTGCGGGCATCACGGTAGGCAAAGGGCAGGCCCAGCACTTGGCCCGATCGGCCGATCAAGCCGAAGTCCACGCCCCAAGTGTCCACGCCCAGACTCACGAGCTTGACCTTCTTCTCCGCGGCCAGTTTGCCCGCCTGCGTCAGCCCTTCGACCAAGTGGCCCCACAGCCCCAGTAAATCCCAGTGCAGCCCGCTGGGCAGGTGACGCAGGTTGTTGGCGAAGCGATGGGCTTCGTGCAATTCCAGCTTGCCGCCCTCAAGCACCGCCAGCATGGCCCGGCCACTCTCGGCCCCAAGGTCAAAGGCGATGAATCCGTGTTTGTCTGTTTTGCTCATGGGTCGTTCCGGGAAGAAAGTCTTGAGGGAGAAGGCTTGAGTCTTGAGGAAGAAGGCTTGAGGCCTAGGCATGAGGTTGGAAACGTCTCTGAGGATTATTTTCTGAATGTCTTACCTCAAGACTCAAGCCTTCTTCTTCAACGCCCTTGCCGCGTTGACGACGTAGGGCCAGCCGCTGATGACCGTCACCAGCACCGTCAGGTACACCAGCCCGTCGCGCACGGGCGCGAGCCAGGTACAGCCCTCGCGGCGGGGGTCGATGTAAACGATGGCCAGCACCACGGGGATGGCGATGGCTTGGAGGATCATTTTGAGCTTGCCGCTGAACACGGCGGGGAATTGGACGCCCATGCCTTCCAACTCGCCGCGGATGCCGGTGACCAGCAGTTCCCGCGCCAGCATCAGCGCCACCATCCACGGATAGACGCCGGTGATCATGGTCAGCACCCGGCCTTCTTCCACCGCCAGGGGAATGACAAACCGCGGTCCGGCGAGAAAGATGAAGGCACCGATGATGAGCACCTTGTCGCAGAAGGGGTCCATGATGCGGCCGAAGGTGCTTTCGACATGCCACTTCCGCGCCAGGTGGCCATCCAAGGCATCCGTGATGGCGGCGAGGATGAACAGCGCGGTGGCGACCAGCAGGGCAGCGTCGTTGTGGCCGGGGTAGCGGTAGAAGTTGAGCACAATGAAAAACACAAACGCCAACAACAGGCGCAGGACGGTCAAAGCATTGGGAAAGTGGCGGAACATCGCGGCGAGTAGTGTAACGCGAAGCGGCGGAGAAAAAGGGGACATCCACAATTTCCTTTGCGCTGGCGTGATACGAACGACAATGAAGTGGAAATTGTGGATGTCCCCTTTTTCGGATCCGTTTGCCGACGGGAAAAATCCGCGCTTGCCGGTTGTCGGCGGAGTTGCTAGTCTGTTTACATGAACTGGCCGAGGCGTGGCGACCATCGTGGCGCGGCGCGTTCGAGGCTGAACCATCTCCGAAAGGATGACCGCTCATGGGCAAAGTACGCGACTGGATGAACAACAACTCCGCGGTGGTGACGGTGGCGGCGGTGGTGCTGCTGTTGGTGGCGCTCTCGGCGATCATCTGGCAGAACAGCGGAAGCAACCGCGGCGGCGGGCGCATCGAAAACATCTATTTCTACGACATGGGCAGCGGCCAGCTCTTTTCGGGCAAGGCCTCGGGAATCCCGCCCATCACCGCCGAAAGCGGCGGCGAAGGCGTGCGGGCCTACGTTTACGGCTGCGGCGACTGCTCGGAGACCAACCGCTACATCGCCTACCTGGAAAAGAACACTCCCGAAGCCAAGGCCGCGATGGAAAAGATGCAGAACCCCGACGCCAACAACCCCGAGGGTCAAGCCCCCGAAGAGTACGACCCCATGATTACCCAAGGCGTGCTGGTGCGGGCCGTCGAAGGTGGCCAGTGGGTGCCGATGTACAGCGAAATGGGCCAGAAGATCACCGGCGCTCTGGAAGGCAAGTGCGCTGCAGGCACCCGCTTGGTGCCCTGCCTGCCCGGCCGGTGAGCATGCGCCGGCAACCGCCGGATCACACACGATTCTCCCAAACGCCGACCCTTCACCGGGCCGGCGTTTTTTTCTGAGATCGTTGAACCGCCAACCGACCCAGGGCAAACGCATGTGGACGTGCAAGAGAGCCAAGCCACGAGCCGCGCACGAAGTAAGCGGATTCCGTCTTTGCCCCACGAGCCGCACATGAAGGAAGCGGAGTTTTTGCCCTCATTGACCGGCGTGGTCACCCGCTCGCTCACGGTCGCGGCTCGTTGGGAGGCATTGTTGTCGGTGCGTGCGTTTCTCCTGTGACCGACCGCCGCCGTTGTGAACGATCCGACCGTTGCCCGTATGATGCAGCAATCGCCGCACCCGTGGCGGAACTGGCAGACGCGACGGTCTTAGGAGCCGTTGCCGCAAGGCTTGTGGGTTCGAATCCCACCGGGTGCATTGGGGGGTCGTCTCATTGCTCTACAGAAAACCCTCTTGATTTCTCTTCACCCCGTAGGAGTGGCTACATTCCATGACCACTGCCGGGGTCAAAGATGTGTGCAAACTTAAGGCTTGAGGCCCCAGGGGGATGCTTGGTAGCCCGCCAGGGTATAAAGGTCGTTGGTCTGGGAAGGGCAGTAGAAATAATCCGGCTTGTTCAGGAGGCCGTCGCCGTAGAGGTAACCGATCCAGTAGGGGTTGGTATTGACGGTGGCACCGACGGGCGCGTGGTTGCCATATTGATCTGTGACGGCGAGATAGGTTTGGAAGGGTCGTACTGACCAGCCCGTACTGGCCACGGGTTGCCCCGCTGCGGGCGGCTCGATGCCGGGCGTAATGTCGCCTTTGTGATCCACCGCCGGGGTTCTGGTGGCGATGCCCATCTGATGCAGGTTCGACAGGCAGACTGCTCGCCGGGCTACTTCCCGCGCCTTGGAAAGCGTTGGCAGCAGGATGGTGATGAGCACGGCGGTGATGGTCTTGGCAGTGTTGTCGATCCCGGTGGTGTCCTCGAAGTCGATCACCCCGCCGCGGTTGGCGGCGAATGCGGCGGAGACGTTGGCGGTGAAGGTCGCAAGGCTCATCTCGTTGTTGGTCAGCAGGTTGGCGTCCGACGTCGCGGAGGTGTCCACGGTGTTGGAGTTGGACGTGCTGTCATGGATACCCGTGGTCAGCGCGGCCGAGGGGACTTGCATTGCCAAGAGGGCCAAAACGGGGATAGGCTCAAACGATAAATGACAATCCTCCTAAAAAAGAGGTTGAAGAACCATGACATATTGACTTTCGGGAAAGACTATTCTCCCGACATTCCAGTAATTTTTCGTGGGGCACCCCGATTACGCCCCCGTCCACGGCGGCACCAAACAATGGACAATCCGCTTGCCTAGCCGGCTTGTGGGCCGAATTGAAGCCGATGCCTGCGGATCGTTGCTTGTGTTGCCCACGCATGGTTTTGTTCTTGGCGATTCATTCACACGAGCTGAGTTCCAAAAACCCGCATAAACTCCAAACGTGCTCTCCACCACCCAATGCCAAGTAAACCATACTGCTGTTTCCACGCCAGTCAAGACAATTTTGCGTTGGGAAATTCTGGATTCGCGTCAGAGCACGCGGGAGGCTTTTAGATCGTCAGCGTCAAATGAAAAAGGCGGCGGGAAGAAAAGAGGACATCCCCGCTCTGTAGAAAACCCCAAGTCTGAGAATCAAACGCGGTTTCCAATGGGCCTTGATGTCTTGGGTTTGACCCCGGCGGGGTCATGGAATGTAGCCACGGGTGAAGCGGAGCGGAACCCGTGGAAAAGAATGCACGGGAGTATTTCGCTCCGGTAGGGGCGAAGGAAAATGGGTTACCGGGGATTCCGCCGTCCCTCCGGGACGGATACTTTTCAACCATCATGACCACGGGTTGCGATATCGCTTCACCCGTGGCTACAACCCGCCACCCCTCCGGGGTGAAGAGAAAAGAGACGGGTTTTCCACAGAGCATGGAGTCCCCTTTTTCGTGGCCGTGCCGATGATGCCGCCGGGACAACCGTCAGCGCACCAAATCCAGCCAGGCTTCGGGGAGGACTTCGAGCCAGTAGCGGCCGTGGATGCGCTTGACGAAGACCTTGCAGCCGAAGGTCGCGGTCAGCGATTCCGGGGTGATGACCTCTTTGGGCGTGCCAGCCAGGGTGACCCGGCCACGGTTCATCATCACCACCTTGACCGTGCGCGGGGAAATCTCTTCGACGTGATGGGTGATCAGCAGCACCGTGGGCGAATCGGCTTGCGAAAGAATCATCTCCACGGTGGCCAGCACCTGTTCCCGGCCGGCGATGTCCAGACCCGCGGTGGGTTCATCGAGGATCAGCAGTTCGGGCCGATGCACCAAGGCGCGGGCGACCATGACCCGTCGTTGTTCGCCGGTGGAAAGTAGGCCGTAGCGGTGCGACAGCCGTTTGCCCAGGCCGACGTGGGAGAGTAGATAGGCGGCGTGGTCGCGTTGCGCGGCCGTCGGTTTGTCGTACAACCCGACGGTGGCGAAGTAGCCGGTGACGACGGCTTCCAAAGCGGTCAGGTCGGCATCGACCACGGCCCCGGCGGCGTGAACACCGGCGACATCCACGGTGGGATTGACCAAGCCAATGCGGCGGCGAAGGGCGCGGATGTCGGTCGCGCCAAGCGTTTGCCCCAGCACCTTGACCGAGCCGGCGGTGGGGAACAGGTGGCCGGTGACGCAGCGCATCAGCGACGTTTTGCCGCTGCCGTTGGGGCCAAGAATAACGGTGCAGCGACCCGCGGGCACGGAAAGATCCACGCCGTCGAGAATGGTTGTCTCGCCCCGTTGCACGCGCAGGTTGGCGATTTCGATGGCTTGGGGAATGGAGACTGTCATCATCACGACTTGGGCGGGGGGCAAGGCGCAAAAGGATAGCGGATTTCTCTTGACTTGGGGGTCAGGTGGAGGTAGTCTTCATCATCAGGCCAAGGCGACCGGGCAACGTTTGTCCGCGTTGCGGGTTGGCCAGAACCATTTTTCAGTGGAGGCATGATGCGAAAGTTCACCACCAGTTTTGCCCTTCTTGGTTGCCTTGCCAGCGCGGGCATCGCCAGCGGGGCGGTCATTGCCCAGTACGAGTTTGAAGCCAGTACCGGGGTTAATTCAGGTGACAGCGTCACCGGGTTGACGGGGGTTACCGTTTTCTCCGCCGGTCTGGGGCAGCAGGGAAACGCCTCTGTTTATAGTAAGAGCAGTGATCTCAATTCCGGTTTCTCGACCACCGGTGATAATTCGACCGGCTCGCAAACTGGTGGCGCGAGGTCTTATTACGTTCGCGCCAGCGGAGCGGACGGCACCACACTGGCCCAAGCGATTGCGGGTGGGAACGTGGCCGCGAACTACCCG
>JBBRGB010000222.1:0-5790 GCA_038241095.1 Phycisphaerales bacterium | reverse complement strand
CTCGCCGGGAGTGGGATAGTCAAAACGAATCACCCGCCCCACGCCGACTTCGTCCACCGAAGCGATGGGCATCGGCTCGTGTTTGCGTTGTGAAGCGCGGGCGATGCTCTGGCCGATGAGCGTGGCCTGGCCGACGACCATAGCGCCGCTAGTGAGCACGAGGAACTTGGCGAAGTCACGCCGACTGACGTACTCGTCCTGGGCGGTGTCGATGGGGAAGTCCTGCCGCCACTTGGGTTGATCCCCGGTGGACTTGCCGTCGGGATGTTTGGATTCGGAGGCGTTGGGCATGGTCGGTTCTCTTAAAGAAAGCGAAATCGTGCTCAATACAAGGCGTCTTCCATGATCGCCAGACGAATGGCGCGGGGGGCGTCAGTGTCGTACATGCCCTCGGTGACATCGACCTGCTCGGCGCGGCTGTCACGGGGCAGCATGATGTTGACCTTGGTGCGAATGGTCTGGCCGCCGAATTGGAACTGGTTGACGGCCCGGGAACGTGGCCGCAGTCGTTCGATCTCCTCGCGGGTGCCAAAGACCAAAGCCCCGCTGGGACAGACCGTGGCGCACATCGGCATCTTGCCCACGGAACTGCGGTCGTAGCACATGTCGCACTTCATCATCAACGCTTGGTCGTCCATCATTTTCGGAATGCCAAACGGGCAGGCCAGTACGCAGTTGTTGCAGGCGATGCAGCGCGGCTTGCTGGCCGATTGCACCACGCCGTCTTCGGTTTTCTTGATGGCGTCGGCGGGGCATACCTCGGCACAGGTCGGCGAATCGCAGTGCATGCAGATCACCGGCACCGTCTGCGTGGACATGGAACGCTCGATGTAATCAAGCTGAATCATCGACTTGCCCTTGTGCGTGTCGCACTCGCTACAAGCCTGCACGCAGGACTGGCAGCCGATGCAGCGGTTGGGGTCGATGAAGAACTCGAGATGATCGGGAACGGGCATGGTGAACTCAGCGTCAGGGGGTGAGTGGGTGAGGGGGTGACAAGGTGAAGGGGTGATGGGGTGACATGGTCAGGTTTTTTTGATGATCCAAGTTTGGGGGTGGGTGATCATGCCGACGAGGGTGGCGATGATTTGGTCGTAGGTTTGGTAGAGCGGGGCCGCGATGTCGCGCGGGACGTGGTTGCATTTGACGGCGAATTCCAACCAAACTTGCGTCTCGGCGGCTTCGGCCTCGGCATCGGAGAGCTTGTTAACGAATGCCGCTTCGTACCGCCTCTTGCGCCAGGCCTCGGCCAGATTCGCGCAGACCGACCGTGAACTCCGCCGGACTTGATCCGTCAGCGAATAACGCTCTTCTGTTGGAAAAGACTTTGACAATTCGTAAATCTCCATCGCCGCCCCCATCGCTTTGCGAAACACTTCCAACTCCCCGTGCGTCCGAATCCGCTCACTCATCGTCGCACCCCTTCACCGTGTCACCCTGTCACCTTGTCACCCCATCACCCCCTCACCTTGTCATCTTTCACTGTTGCGACTCAAGCTTCCCCGCATACTCCGGCGGGGCATCCGCTTTCTTCACCCGCACGGCGCAGACCTTGTATTCGGGAATCTTGGAAATCGGGTCTTGCGCCGAAATGGTCAGTTGATTGGCGCTCTTGGCCCCGGCCCAGTGATAGGGGATGAAAACCGTGTCGGGGCGGATGGTGTTGACCACCATCGCCCGCAGGGTCGTGCTGCCGCGACGGCTTTCGGTCGTCACCCAATCACCATCGACGACGCCCAACTTCTCGGCCAGTCGCGGGTGCATCTCGGTGCGTGGCTCGGGGTATTGCTCCACCAGCGGGCCGATGCGACGGGTCTGTGTGCCCGAAAGAAACTGGCTCACCACCCGCCCCGTGGTGAGGATCAGCGGATACTCTTGGTCGGTGACTTCCGTGGGAGGCGTGTAGGGCGCGACGACAAAACGGGCCTTGCCATCGGGGAAATAGAACGGGCCGTTCCCCTTGGCCACCGGGTTCCACGACCCCGGTTCAAACAGCCGCGGCGTGCCGGGGTGATCGATTGGATTGCCCTGCGGGTCTTCACTGGGGCAGGGCCAGCAGACGCCGAAGTTCTTCTCGACCTTTTCCCAAGTGATGCCGGAGTAGTCCGCCACGCTGACCTTGCTGGCGATGCGCAACTCCTCGAACATTTCGCGGGGCGAGTTAAAGGTCAGCCCATGCGACCGGCCCAAACCCTTGGCGATGTCCTGAATAATCCGCCAGTCCTCCCGCGCTTCGCCCGGCGGGTCCACGGCCTTGTTGACCTTGATGACCTTGCCTTCGACCTGCGTAATCAAGCCCTCGTCCTCTTCCTGCAAAGAGCCGGGCAACACGATGTCGGCGTGGCGCATGGTTTCATTCAGGAAGAAGTCGATGCCCGCGTAAAACTCCAGCTTGTCCAAACACCGCGCGATGAAATTATTGTCGGGCAGCGAAACCTTGGGATTAAAGCAGATGGAAATCAAGCCCTTGATTTCGCCCTTGTCGATCTTGCGGAAAACCTCATAGGCATCGACGCCCGGGCCGGGGATTTCTTCTTCTTTGACGCCCCAGACTTTGGCGATGTAGGCGCGGTGCTCGGGGTTGGCGATGTCGCGCGCTCCGGGGAGCTGGTCGCACTTGCTGCCATGCTCGCGGCCACCTTGACCGTTGGCCTGGCCGGTGATGGTCGCGTAGCCGCACTGAGGCCGACCGATGCGGCCCGAGGCCAGCACGATGTTGATCGCGCCCAGCACGTTCTGCACGCCGTGGCTGTGATGCTCGATGCCCCGCGCGTGCATCAGGAAGCTCTTCTTGGCGGTGCCCCACCACTCTGCGGCCTGGTGAATCAAACGCTCGGCGATGCCGGTCTCCTCGGCGGTGCGCTGCGGCGTCCACTGGCTCACATGCTCGGCCAAGGCCTCGAACCCAACCGTGTGCTTGGCGATGAAATCGTGATCAAGCCAATCCTTCTGAATCATCAGATTCAGGATGCCGTTGAACAGCGCGATGTCACGACCGGGCTTGATGGGCAGGAACAAATCGCAGGTGCGGGCAATCGGCGTGATGCGGGGATCGACAACGATGATTTTCGCCCCTCGCTCCCGCGCCTGCCAGACGTAATTGGTGGTGATCGGAGCGCACTCCGCGACATTGGCGCCGCTGATCCAAACCACATCCGTGCCCACGATGTCGTTCCACGGGTTGGCGGCACGGTCGATGCCGAAGGCTTTCTTGTTGCCCGCCGCGGCACTGACCATGCACAGCCGACCGTTGTAATCAATGTTGGAGGTCTTCAACCCCAAGCGGGCGAACTTGCCGATGAGATACGACTTCTCCGTCGTCAGGCTGGCGCCGGTGAGAATCGCCACCGCGTCATTGCCATGCGCCGCTTGGATGCGCTTGATGGCCTCAACAGTGCGGCCCATCGCCTGGTCATATGGGATGGCCGAGAACCCGCTGGGGTCACCCGTGTCTTTTTGCAAAGCGCTCGTCAGTCGATCCGGGTGCGTCCCTTGCAGGTAGCGCTTCACGCCCTTGGGGCAGAGCATCCCCTTGTTAAACGGGAACTCCATCCAAGGCTCAAAGCCCACGACCTCATTGTCCTTGACCTTGAGTTGGATGCCGCACTGCTGCCCGCAGAAGCAGCAGTGGGTCTTGACCAAGCGGTCCGGCTCGATGCCGGTGTCAAGCCGACTGCCGCTGGAAAACGCCAGATGCGGGCCGAAGCGGTCGATGGTTCCAAGCAAGTTTTCGGGAAGGTGGGCCACGGTTGTTCTCTGCGGTTGAGGCTTAAGCGTCAAGACATACGGTCAGGAGCATTCGAGCGTCGCTTTCTGCCAGGACATCATGAGCCACGCCCGGTGCCAGCACCAGAATCTGCTGGGCTTGGAGCTGATGTTCCTGTCCCTCGGCCAGAATGCGAATCTGTCCTTCGATGACGTGGATGGTCACCACACCCTGGGCGATGTGCCGCGGCATGGCGGCACCCTTGTCAAAGACAAACAGTGCAACGGTGACCGGCCCGGTCGTGGGGTCGCCGCCCTTGTAAATCGTTTTCTGTCGATGATTGCGCGACGTCGGCAGCGGCTCGGCCCGCAGCGCCTTGGTGACCTCATCGAGATCATAAAGATGCTGCGGCGCTTCGAACCGTTCTTCGGGGTGCTTGCGCATGCGGTCGGATGGGACGTTCATGTCAACTCCTTCATGGTCAATTCGCCGGCCCAAAGTTTGCCTTGCGCCAAGGCGAGCGTGGATCGACGACACTTGGGACAGACGCGCTGGTAATGACTCGGCCGGCCATCCGGCCCTTTCGTTTCATAACGGTAGCCGAGTTTCCGCTCCACGGTGATCAAATCCTCCACGTGCATCTTGGAGGCATAGTCCTCGCCGCAGCGTTCGCACAAGGCCCGCTCGGAAGTCTTACCGACTTCCTTGTAGAAGGCCACGCCGAGTTGAGCCGGGCGTTGGAAGATGTGGAAGAACTTACCGAAGGGCAGCCAGAGCAGAGTGAGGATGACGGTGATGGCGTGGAGAATCGCCAGGAAGCTGTAGGCGTAACCGTGCATCCAGCGGTAGCTGATCCAGATGAGCAGGCCGGTGACGCTGATGGCGAAGAGCATGACTAGGGGGAGGATGTCTTCGCCGAAGCGTTGCACCGCCGCCTCGCCGTGTTCGCGCATGCGGCGGCGAAAGGCGAGCATCACGCCGGGGATCACCAACAGCGACGACCAGACCAGCCCGTGGAAGGTCACGTAGGCAATGAGCGAATCGACGGGGAAGCTGACGGTGGGAAAGCCAAAGACAAAGACGCGGTAGTAGTCGAAATTGTCGGGCAGGGTCTGGAAGTGAATCCAGCCGAAGACCAGGGGGAAGGTGATGGAGGCGGCAAGGATGCAGCCCCACATGATGAGCCAGTGGGCGATGCCGCGTCCCGGGCCGCGTTTGAAGATGAAGTCGTTGATGGCGAAGCGTCGCACCAGCAGGCCGGGGAAACTCACGAGGTGGCGGAGCATGTAACCCGGTTTGAGAAACATCTGCCAGCCGCGTCGCCAATACATGGCCGTGGGCGGGCGTTGGAGCCACATGCTGTAGCGATAGGCGATGCCAAAGACGGCGAAGACCGTGGCGAAAAGATAGGCGAACAAGGCGGCGTCAAAGTGCAGCAGATTGCGCGAGCCGATGAGCACCAAGATCAACAGCATCCCCGTGGCGATCAGCCCCGTCACCGTTGCCTTGATGATTTCGCGTGAGACCATGGCGCGGCTCCAAAGCGGCGGGCCATCGCGCCCACCGCGTGAGTTGTTGATTTTCTCCAACTCTACCAAACGAAGACTAAACTATTCGCATTCCTCAAACAAGTCAAGTGTGCATTAAAGGATTGATTGCGTGTGTTGAAGGGTGGCGGCCAAACGCAATTGAAATTTCATGGGCATCAACGGCGAGCCACCCCTGTGAGGAAGCGGGCTTTCCCATGATTGGTCGGGCAGCCCACCCGCTCCCTCACGATCACGGTTCGCAAAGTGGCGACATTGTTTCCATCGTTTGCCTTGGCGCGTCATCGTCAAGTCCGCCGGCCACTTTCGGGAAGTGGTAGAATGCCACGCGTTGCCACCCTTGATTGGAGACTCGTCATGATGACTCGCACCCTCGGTTCCTTGCTTCTCTGTTTGGCAATGGTTCTGCCGCTCTTGCAGGTTGGCTGCGCCGCGACGCCCGGGGGGCCGGGTGGGCCGGGGACTCGGGCGGCGGAGAGGGACGGCGTGTTTATTCACATCAAGTCCGGGCCGGAGCAGCCGCACAGCGTGCTGATG
>JBBRGB010000221.1:0-5811 GCA_038241095.1 Phycisphaerales bacterium | reverse complement strand
CCCAGCCCTCGCGCGTGGCCAGGTAGGTGATGTCCGTCACCCACTTGCGATTGGGTGCCGGGGCGTCGAAGTTCTGGGCCAGCAGGTTGGCGGCGGGTCGCTTGTCGGTATCGACCCGCGTGGTGGTGGGCACAAAGCTTCGGCGGATCTTGCTTTTGAGGCCCAATTCCCGCATCGCCTTGGCCACCGTGTTGCGGCAAACCGATTCGAGTTCATCGCGGTGGGCCATCACTTCGGCGATCTTCCAGCTTCCATAAATGCCATGATGTTCGTGGTAAAGAGCCTGCACATCCCGGTGGATTTGCTCTCGCCGTTGAGTCCTGGCGCTGGGCGGCCTGCATCGGGCATCGTAGTAGCCCGACGTGCCCACCCGCAACACCCGGCACATCAGGGCGATGGGATAGTGAGTCTGATGATCGGTGATCCAGTGGTATCTCATGTGCTTTGGCTCGCAAAGTAAGCCGTGGCTTTTTTTAAAATCTCACGCTCCAGCTCCGCTCGGCGCAACGCCTCGCGCAGACGCCGGTTCTCACGCTCCAACTCCTGGAGGCTGGCCCCCCCGGGGGGCCACAGGGCTCCGGCGGTGGCAAAAGCTTGTCACGCCACCCACGCAGCGTCTTGTCAGACACGCCCACGGCCTTGGCCGCCGCGGCCAGGGTGTAACCCTCGTGGGTCACCAGACGCAAAGCGTCTTGCTTAAAGGACGCGCTGAATCGCCGTCGGCACGCGGCCACGGCACGTTGGTCTTCCGAAATTCGGGGAATCGAAGAAGGCATGCAAAACTCCTTGGACGCCGGGCATCATCCCGGCCGCCCCCGGAGTCCGCCAGGCGTGGGCCAAGGCAATCACACCATGGCGAATTCAGCGGCCTCTTCCGCCCGGGGTTTGATTTCAGGTCTGAACAGGGGTTCCGCCAACTGTTCCGACGTCGCTGGCACGAATGTCAGCGGAGGCACCGGCTGATGATTCTTCCGCCGATCCAACACGTCCAAGCAAATCTCAAGGGTCTGGCGGGCGTCATAACCGATGCGCTGAGTGGGCATGGTGTTGGGCTTGGGCGCGGGGAAATTGGCGTGAACAACGATGTGAAGATCTTGGGGCGATGAGACGCCGATGTCTCGCAACCCCGCCACCACATGCTCCGACAAGTTGTCATCGCTGACGATCAACCCGTCAGGCCGTTCCACCTGGCCATCGTGCATCAGCAGGCAGGACAAGTTCCGGGCGAGTTTGGGGTTGGTAACGCTGACGCCTTGAATCCAGTAGGGATGCCGGGGCCAGCCCCGTTGGGCGACGCTGGCCTTAAAATAATCCACCAGATCAGCGTTGGAAGGACCTTCCCCGGTGATGATGGCGATGCGACTTCGTCCGTTGGCATGAAGATAATCCAATGCTTGATCGATGAAGCCGTGCGTGTCATGTCCCACGGCGGGCAATGTCCCCGAACCGGGCTCTTCCATCAAGGCGACGCGGGGCACGGTGGTCGTTTCGGTGACGGGGGTGCCACGAAAACCATTGGGCCTGCCCACGAGAATCAAACCGGCTAGGCGATCACAGTGCAGGTCGTTGACGAGTTCCTGATAACTTCCACCGTCGTGTTTCTGATTGATGCGGTAGTAAATGCCAATGAGCCGTTCAGGTCGTCGCTCAAAACGCAGTGCCTGATCGACCATCACCGTGTGATATTGCAGCCACTTGTCATCTCCGGGCTGGACGGTGAAGACCAGCCCGTAGCGGCAGAGATGGGGCGGATGCGACGAAACAAACGTTCCATTTGGGCCATCGGCGTAAATGAAACCATCCTGCGCCAGCCGATCCATCGCCCGCTGCACCGTGACGCTGCTGGCCCCGAAGTGCTCGGTAATCTCGCGTCGATTGGGCAATCGTCCGCCCAAAGGCAGTTCTCCCGAGACGATCCGCCGCCGCAGATGATTGCTGATCGTCGCCCGGGAAACCCGAATGTCAGTGGAGGATTCAGCCATAATGTTGCCGCCATGTTTTACCATATCGTGGTGGCAATGCAAAGTATAACATCCTTCTCGTGGGAGTCAAGAAAAATCGGGTAATGCAAAAGATTATCAGTTGGGGACTTTTATCATTTGTACGTTCTTCCGCCCATGAACGCACTCGGATGGCCGGAGTCATCTCCGCCAGTCGTGGGCCAAGGCACAGCGACCCAAGGGTCCAGCCCAGTTCCGAGGAAGCTTAATCGGTTACCACCGCCTCGATTATCAGGCTGGCAGCGCCCACTTTGGGCTTTTTTCTACCCGTTGGTTCGAGCCCTGTTGGTTGCGCGTTTGGGTTTGCGGGTAGAGTACGCCGCCCATGCTTGCCCGTTTTTTCCACTCCCTGTCACCCAAGGCCCAGCCTTGGATCACGCGCCAGAGTTATGCCCATGAACTGGTGACCACGCTGACCATGCCCGTGGCGGTGGGCATGGTCGAAGGCGGGGTCATCGGGGTGCTGGCGGTCAAGGCGTTTGATGTTTCGCCGCTGGTTTACGGCATCCTCAGTGCCGCGCCCATGTTCGCCAACCTCACCAGTTTCATCTGGGCCAGGCTGGCGCGGGGACGGGGCAAGATTCGCAGCATCAATGTTCTGCAAATCGCCACGCTGATTTCCATTGCCGCCATCGCCCTGTTGCCCACGGAGCATCCCAGCGGGCCGTGGCTGTTGACGGGGTTGATGGTGCTTTCGCGCTGTCTGCTGGCGGGGATCGTGACCCTGCGCAGCACGGTCTGGCGCAACAATTACCCCCGCTCCGTCCGCGCCAGCATCACCGGGCGGCTGGCACTGCTCAACAGCCTCATCATCGCTGGCGTGCCCCTGGCGGGTTACGCCTTGCTCGACAGTCAGCCACAACTATTCCGCCTCATTTACCCGGCCAGCACGTTGATCGCCTTGATCGGCGTGATCGCCTTTTCCCGTGTGCGACTGCGGGGGGAAAAGGAAATCCTTCGCCACGAACTGTCCGAAAACGCCAGGCCCCAACCCCACGGCTCGCCCAACCCAGTTTATGAATACGACCGCACCCCGCGCCAGGGAGACTTCTGGAGCGTGCTGCGGCAGGATCGCCTCTTTCGCAATTACATGATCCTCCAGTTCACGGCTGGTGGGGCCAACATGATGAGCGAGACGGTCATCATCTACATCATCGCCCAGACCTTCGGCAGCTACCTGCTTTCCATCGTTCTATCCACGGCCATCCCCATGTTGGTGGCGACGATCACCCTGCCCATGTGGGCGCGGCATCTGGACAAGGTTCACATCGTCAGTTTTCGCTCCAAGCAGGGGAGCATCTGGATCGTCGATCAGTTGAGCAATTTCTTCATTCTGATGACGGGGTTGCTGCCGCTGCTGTATGTGGGGCGGGTGATTCAGGGCGTGGTGCGGGGCGGTGGGATGCTGGCGTGGAATCTTGGGCACAATGATTTCGCCGACCGGCACATGGTGGCGGTTTACATGGGCATCCACGTGACTTTGACAGGCATTCGCGGGGCGATCGTGCCACTCTTGGGCATGGCGCTGTACGAAGGCTGGCCAGCGGGGGAGGGAACGTTTTTCGGGCTGCACTGGCCGGGGTGGGGCGGCATCGGGGTGTGGGTGTTCATGGTCACCGCGGCGGTTGCCGCCTTGAGTGAAGTGGGCTTTGTGATGCTGGGACGACAGCTCAAGGGCAAATCGCTGTTGCCGTAGTCCAGCCGTCGGAACCGCAAGGCGCAAGCTCGTGGTCGAAGGGCAAGTGGCGGAAACACGCAAGGTACTTCGAGTGACGAGCAACGATCGGCCGGGGGCTTGCGCCTCTCGGCTCCGACGGCGTTCAGCGCGAGAGGAGGAAATCGGGCACGGGCAGGAGCTTGCCCTGGCGGGTGGTGCAGACGACCGTGGTATCGGCTTGGGCGATGAGTTCACCATCGCGCAACACGCGGTAGTGGTGTTGGAGCTTCACCCCGGCGCTGGGCAACACTTCGATTTCGATGTTCAGGAGATCATCGTAGTGGGCCGGCTTGCGATAGCGCAGGGCCAGGCGGGCGACCATGATGAGCATGCCTTGTGCTTCGAGGTCGCGGTAGCGGATGCCGCGCTGGCGGAGCAGTTCCGTGCGGGCCATTTCCATCCAGACCGGGTAAACGCTGTGATGGGCGACGTTCATGGGGTCGCATTCACAGTAGCGGACGCGGACTTCGATTTGCGTTTGGGTGATGGGTGTCTGGGATTGGTCGGTCGATGCGGAGATCATGGGCTTTACTTCAGTGGTTCGAGGAACCAGCCGCGCTGGTCTTCGATGATGATTTCCTGGGGCGGGAGTTCTTCGCCGGCGATGCGCATGATGGCCCAGCGGCACGCCCCGCCGATGTCGCCGGTGGCGTTTTCCTCTTGATAAAACTTGCGCAGAGTCTTGAGTTGCCCCTTGGCCTTGAGCCTGCCGATGCCCACGGCGGACATGCGGCGCACAAGCTGATGCTCCGGGTTCATGGGGCTTAGATCGCTTAAGCGCGAGGCGAACATGCCCGCGAGTTTGTTCCCGCTTTCATCGCTGTGCAGCAGGCCCAGGTACCACACGGCCGCGGCGCGGGCTTCGGGAGGCAGCACTATGCTCTTGGGCAGATAGCTCATCGCCAGGCTCTCAGCCGGGGCGTATTTCATCAGGCCGAAGAATTGGAAAAGCTGGGACATCTCGGCTTCGTTCTGGCTGATGTGGGCGGGGGTGATGCCGTGCTGCTTCTGGATGGTCTGGGTGACTTCCTGGGCGCGGGAAAAAAGCGCTGGCAGCGTGTCGGGTAAGGCCAACCGACGCAGGCCCACCAAGGCGGCGAGTCGCACTTCGAAGCGGTTGTCTCGCATCAGTTCCTGCAATCGCGGGGCGGTGGCTTCCATGTCCAAGGCCCCGGCGACAAAACCGGCCTGCTCCAGGCTCCGCCAATGCGCGGCATCGGTGTCCGCAAGAGCGGTGACGATGGCCGTTTCTACCGCGGGCCGCAGGGCGGGTTTTTGCGCCAAGGCGACCAAGGCCTCACGGGCGAACATGCGCGTGGTTGGGTCGTGGTCGTCGAGGAGTTTGCCGAGCATGGCGACGCCGACGGCGGTTTCGGGGGCGGCCGCGGCGCGGGCGATCAAGAGCCGAACATTGGCATCGAGGCTGACGACGAGCTTGTCCGCCATCGCGGGGGTGATGTGCGTGGCGTCCAAGGCCAGCAGGCGTTGCAGCGCCAAGGCTTGGGCGGGCGGCGGAGCGGTCGCGGCCAAGTCTGAAAGCAGTTTCACCGCGTCGGCGTCGCTGTGGTTTTGCAGCATCGAAGCGGCGATGAGTTGATCGGTTTCCCCTTGCCCCGCCAAGGCCCGGGCCTCTTTGAGCAAACCGGATTTCGCCAGCGTGCCCAAGGCCCGTCCCGCCGCCAGTCGTAACGTGGGTGAGGCGTCAGCGTCCACGGCCACTTGCGTCAGCGGTTCGATGGCTTCGGTGGCGTTGGTCAAGGCAAGTGATTCGATGGCGCTAATGCGCACGGCCTCCAAAACGCCGGCATCCTTGAGGCGTTCCTGCCAGATGCCGCGGGCAGCCGGGACATTCCACCATGCCAGCGCCGGGTCGGTCAGGAGAACGATATCCACTTCGCCGCTTTTGTTGAGGGCAAGCAGCAGGTTGCCGTGATGGGTCTTTTCTAAACTCTCGCGACCGTCAAGTTCGATGATGGCCGACACCGCAGCCTGCAGCAGCAGTGGATGCTGGCCCTCGGCTTGGGCGATTTTCACCAGCGTCGGCAGAGTCGCATCCAGTCCCGCCATGCTTTTGCGATGCGCTTGGGCGATGGC
>JBBRGB010000220.1:0-5890 GCA_038241095.1 Phycisphaerales bacterium | reverse complement strand
AATTCGGGCCCGCCACCGGAGGCGCAGGCGTTGGCGGCCCAAGCGGCGCAAGTCGAAAGCGGCATCGCGACGGTTGAAGGAACTCCGAATATCGCAGCGCCTGAAATCAGTGGGGAACTTACCGCATCGGAGCGGGCCGCGGCCTTGTACGCTCAAGCCGCCACGCTCACCGAGTCTTACCGCCTGTCGCATTCCGTCGCGGGTCGCATCGGCCACCTCATCGAACCGGTACTCCGGCCCATCGGCTTCGATTGGCAGATGGGCATCGGAGTCATCAGTTCACTGGCGGCGCGGGAAGTGTTCGTCTCCACGCTGGCGGTGGTTTACGGCGTCGGAGCCGACACCGCCGATGAGCATCCCCAACGTCTTTACGACACCCTGCGCAGCGCCACCCGCAACGATGGCACGCCCGTCTTCACCACCGCCACCTCGGTGAGTCTGATGATTTTTTATGTGCTGGCGATGCAGTGCCTGGCGACCTCGGCCGTGGTTCGCCGTGAGACCAACGGTTGGCGCTGGCCGCTGTTTCAGTTCGCCTACATGACCGCCCTGGCCTACGGTGCTTCGCTCATCGCCTACCAATCCCTCCACGCCTTTGGCACCGCGTGAGGCGAAGAGTATTTTCTTACACTGCGGCTTTGACTTGCATCTCCCGCACTCGTAATCTTCTTTGTATGAAAGTCTTTACAGCCGTCATTGAACGTTGCCCTGACACAGGGTTGTATGTCGGTTATGTGCCGGGCTTTCCAGGCGCGCATTCCCAAGGGGCATCGCTCGATGAGTTGCAACGCAACATGCGTGAAGTGATCGCCATGTTGTTGGAAGATGGCGAGCCCAAATTGGATGCTTAAATCCCCTCCCCGCGCGACACCGCTTGCGATACGGCGGTGACGTTGTGCCAGCGGCGCTCGTCACGCGACATCACCACATCGGCCTTGCTGGGTCCCCACGTGCCCGCGGCATAATTGGGCAGGTTCTCCGAAGGATTCTCCTTCCAGAAATCCAGCACCGGTTGCACCACCTGCCAGGCGCGCTCGATTTCATCGCGGTGTTTGAAGAGCGTTTGATCGCCCTTCATCGCATCCAACAGCAGCGTGGCGTAAGCCTCGGGCGGCTCGGCTTGGAACTGCCGCTTGTAATCAAAGTCCATCACCACCGATTTCACGTTCATCCCCACGCCCGGAACCTTGCCCTCGAAACGCAAACGAATGCCTTCGTCCGGCTGCACATTGATGACGATCTGATTCTGCGTCGGCATGCAACTCATCACCTGCGGATCGTGAAACAGGCAGTGCGGCGTGTGCTTGAAGGTGACGACGATCTCCGTGAGCTTCCGCGCCATGCGCTTGCCCGAACGCAGGTAAAACGGCACACCGCCCCAGCGCCAGTTGTCGATGTGCAGACGCAACGCGGCGTAAGTGTCCGTCTGACTGTCGGCCTTGACGCCATCCTCATCGCGATAGCCCGGCACGGCCTTGCCGGCGACTTGCCCCGGCCCGTACTGTCCGCGCACCGCCATCTTGGGAATCTCCGCTTCGATGGGAATTCGCGTGGCCTGCAAAACTTTGATCTTTTCGGAACGAATGCCCGAAGCGCTCATGTTCACCGGCGGCTCCATCGCCACCACGGCCATCACCTGCAAGAGGTGGCTCTGAATCATGTCCCGCATGGCCCCGCCGCCGGGTGAATCGTAATACCCGCCACGCTCTTCGACGCCCACGCTTTCGCTGGCTGTGACCTGCACATGATCGATGTAGTTGCGGTTCCAAATGGGGTCGAAAATCGCGTTGGCGAAACGGAAAACCAAGAGGTTCTGCACCGTCTCTTTGCCCATGTAATGATCGATGCGGTAGATGGCCTCCTCTTCAAAGACACGGCCGAGCACGCGGTTGAGATGGGCGGCGGTTTCAACATCCTGACCAAACGGCTTTTCCACGATGATGCGCTGCCAAGGCCGACTGTCGCGGTTGATGCTGCACCAAGCCTTGCCCTCGGTGACCATGTTGTGGGCACCGATGTTGATGATGGTGTCATCGTAAAGTTGCGGCGCCAGCGAGAGGTAAAAGAGCACGTTCTCGCCGGTTTTGTGGGCCTTGGCGATGGCCGCCATGCGCTCTTTGAGCGGGTCGAAGGCTTCGCTCTTGGTCGAGTCGCCGGTCTGATAGTGCAGCAGTTTGGCGAAGCCGTTCCAAGCCTCGTCGTCGAGGACCGGCCGCTCCTTGGCGAGAAAGTCACGCAGATGCTCACGGAAAGATTCATCGTCCAACTTGGTGCGACTGAAGCCCAGTACGGCAAACCCTTGTGGCAGTTGGCCGGCTTGGTGCAGATCGAAAAGCGATGGCACCAGCTTGCGCTTGGTCAGATCACCCGAAGCCCCAAAAATGACCAGCAGGCAGGCGGGAAGATCGTTGGCGTCAGACGTTTTGGAGGGCATGGCGGCTCACAGGTTGAGGACAAAGACGCATAAGTTTAGGAGATCACGGTTACGCGTGGCGCATCATCAGAGCCGCGGGGCGAAAGCCCCCGGTGGATTTGGCCTCTGCGCGCGATTGCGTACAAGCCGCTTGCTCCGTGGGCCTGCGCCCCGCGGCTCTGACAAGAATTAAGTCTATGATTGCCGGGGATGTCACATCCAAGCGGAGTGCGATGACCATGTGGGGATTCTTGGCGCAAGCGGCAACGGCGGACGGCGACGCGGTGAAAACCGGAGTCGGGGAAATCACCATTCGCATCGCCACCCAAGGCGTGGAGACCATCAGTGTCAACGGGCAACCGGTGGCGGTGGGTGATGCCGCGCCGGCTGTGACCGGGGCCACCGGGGCGGTGGCGGGGGACGCGACGAGTACCATCGTCAACGGGGCCGCCGATGCCGGGCATCGCGTGTTGCACGCCCTCTTGGAAATCTGGCACGGGGTGCTGGACCACCTGCCGATGGTCGTCATCGGCATCATCGTGATTCTCATCACGGGTTTGGCGGCGCGGTGGACGTTCACCCTCATCCGCAAGGTCATCGGCCAAACGCGCATCCGCGCTTCCTTGCGCGACCTCTTTGCCCAACTGGCCTACATCGCCATCTGGATCACGGGCATCCTCGCCGCGGCGATGGTGGTCTTCCCCGGCTTCTCCTTCTCGCAAATCCTCGCCACCGCTGGCCTGGCGTCAATTGCCTTGGGCTTCGCCTTCAAGGACATCTTTGAAAACTTCTTCGCCGGCATCCTCATCCTCTGGCGCTTCCCCTTCGAGATCGGCGACTTCATCGAAATCGAGGGCGTCGAAGGGGTCGAGGGCAAAGTCGAGGACATCTGGATTCGCATGACGCTCATTCGCCGGGTGACGGGTGAATTGGTCTGCGTGCCCAACGCCACGATCTTCAACAACCCGGTCAACATCCTGACCAACCACCGCCATCGTCGCCAGGCGATCATCGCCGGGGTGGCCTATGGCGAGGATGTGGATGAATCGCGCGAGGTGATCCGCAAAGCCGTGGAAGCCTGCCAAACGGTTGACACCGAGCTTCACCCGGTGCAGGTTTTCGCCCAAGAGTTCGCCTCTTCGAGCATCAACTTCGAGGTGGCCTGGTGGACGGGTTCGACACCGGTGCGGATGCGGGAATCGCGTGATGAGGTCATCGGCGCCATCAAGCGGGCGATGGACAATGCGGGCATCGAGATTCCCTATCCCTACCGCACGCTGGTATTTTCAAAAAACGAGCCGGACATCATCAAGGCCGTAAGCGGGCGTGAGGAAAAATAAACGTTTAGCCACGCAGCGCTGCGGAGTGGGTTGCAGTGGATTCCCAAGCCCACGGATGAAGTCGCCGCGACTTCTTCCGTGGGATGACCTAGGGACGTCCCATGTGTTTATTCGATCCCACGGAAGAGCCGCCCAAAGCGGCGTCTCATCCGTGGGCTTGCGATTCTCAATTCTTATTATTCGTTTTCCCCGGCGGTGACTTCGGGCATCTTTTGCACCCGCACGCGATTGACTTTCGTCCGGGCGGCATCAGTCACCACCAAACGCAGGTTCTGGAAGTCGAAGCTTTCGCCGACTTCGGGGATGTGGCCCAAGGTTGAAACCACAAAGCCGCCGATGGTGTCGTAAGCTTCTTCCTCGGGCAATTCGGCATCCAACTCATCGTTGAGGTCATGGACATACACCCGGCCATCGACATCGACGGTGGTGTCATCGACTCGGGTGATCAGCGGCTCATCGGTGGTGGTTTCGTACTCGTCCTGAATCTCGCCGACGACTTCTTCGATGATGTCCTCGATGGTGACCATGCCCGCCGTGCCGCCGTACTCATCAAGCACGATCGCCAGATGTACCTTGCCGTTTTTCATTTCCGCCAAGAGTTCGCGCAGGGGCTTGCTTTCGGGCACCACCATCGCCTGCCGCAACATGCGGCGAAGATCAAACGCCTGGCTATTGTCCAGATAGCGGATCAAATCCTTGGCGTAGAGAATGCCGTGGATGTGGTCGAGGCTGCCGTCGTAAACAGGGATGCGGCTGTAACCGTCGCGGAGGATGCACTCCTTGATCTGCGGCAAGGTGGCGCTGATCGTCAGGCCGCGAATGTCGGTGCGCGGGGTCATGATTTCGCCCGCTGTGGTCGAGGGCATCTCAAATACGCCTTCGAGCATCTGCCGCTGAGCGGGATCGACTTGGCCGTTGTCATGGTGATCCTGCACGACGTTGATGACCTCTTGGGTGATGGCGTCTTCCTCGTTGGTGACGGGTGGCGGGCCCCAGAGCTTTCGCACCAAGGGGTCAAAAAGGTGCAGGCCATGCGCCAAGGGAGCCGTAAGGGTCAACAGCACCAGCAGCAGCGGCAGGGCGAAGGCCAGGATGCGCTCGGCTTGATGGCGTGCGATGGCGACGGGCAGGGCCACGGTGGTAACCGCCACCAGCAGCCCGGCCAGCGCGAAGGCCACCACATCCTGCCAGAGGGGTTCAAGTTGAGGCCAGCGTTGTTCGACGAAATAGAGCGTGCCCAGCAGCACCAGAAGGTTGAGCAGGGTGCGCAGCACGCCGGTCATGAGGGTGAGTTGATCGGCGCGCAGCACCAAGCGATTGAAGCGATCAGGTCGGCCTCTGACTTCGAGGAGGTCAAGCAAGCGGGCCTTGCTGAAGGTCTTGAGTGCGTTGTTGCAGGAGGCGAAAAACGCGCTCCACACGCAGGCCAGGGTCACGATCCATAAAGCTGGGTCCACGCCATGATTCTCGGCATCCCGGTGAGGTTTGAAAGTTCTCGTTTACTGGGGCCGTCAACGCCGGGGCATTGGGGCCTTATTTGTCGCGGCACCACTCACCCGTGTAGGCGGTGTCGTCGTGATGATACGTCAACGGGGTAGCGTACCATGATCGTACACCGCGCCAAAACCGGCTTCCCGGAGAATTGCATCCTCGCGCCGGTGCATCAGCCGCGCTTGGGCGGGGGTCAGGTCATCGTGGCCGCGCACGTGCAGTAGACCGTGCAGGGCGTAAAGCAGCAGTTCCAGCCGCCAATCGTGGCCTCGGGCGGTGGCTTGGCGGCGGGCTTCATCGACACAGAGAACCAGATCGACGGCCACGGGGTCGGTGGATTTTCGGGGTGGATCGCGCAGGTCGAAGGCCAGCACATCCGTTGGGCCGGGGACGCCTTTGTATTGCAGGTGCAGGCCACCCATGCGTGCGTCATCGACGAGGGCCAAGGTGGCTTCGCCCGCGGTAGCGCCAGCCAGTTTCGCCAACTTGGTAAAGCGTGGCCGCAGCCAGCGGGTCAGCCCGCCACGCTGAGCGGGGGTGAGCGAGTCGCATTCGTAAACGATGGCGAGGTTGAGCATGGTGGCTTATGACGAAACCATCATACCCAGCTACAATTCGCACCCATGAGCCCGCAAGTCATTGTCAG
>JBBRGB010000219.1:0-5892 GCA_038241095.1 Phycisphaerales bacterium | reverse complement strand
CGGATCGGTGGACATGAACGCCGATGTGCGCGATTTGTTTGACGCTTCGGGAAGGATGCAGGTCGAGAAGATGACGCTCGACGCCGCGGGCAAAATCGCTTCGCTGCCGATGGCGGTGGTGGACAGTCTGGCCGGCGGCGGCGGGCAAATCGTCACCGTGCTGGGGCCTGTCCTCGACGCCGACATGACCGCCAAGGGAACGCTGGCGAACATGGAGGCGACGATCAACGCCAAGTCGCGCTCGATGGTTCTGTCGGCGGGCATCAATGCCAATGATGCGGCCGTGACGGGAAGCCAAGGTTCGCGGGCCACGCTGGATGTCAGCCCGGAAACGTGGATCGCCCTGACCGCCGATGCCGCGGCCGTGGCGGCGCAAACGCCCGCAACGACCGCCGCCCCCAGCGCCAAGCTGCGTGACAACGTGCGTGTGGTGCTCGACCTCAACAAACTCAGCATCCCCCGCACCAACGGCAAGCTCGACTTGGCCTCGGCGGTGGCGAGTGTGAAGCTCGCCGTCAGCGATGCCGTGCTCGACACGCCGCAGGCCGGCATGGTGGCATTACGCCAAACAGAGGGAACCATCGAACTCGCCGCTGGCAAGCTCAAGGCCGACTTCAAGGCCGTGGGCGAGCAGAACGGCCGCGGCGGGCCGGTGACGCTCAACGTCGATGCCAGCGATTTCCTCAACGCCGAGGGTGGCCTGGACCGTGACCGCGCCAAGGTGAACGTGCGGGGCAAGGTGACCGACTTCCCCCTGGCGGTGGTCGATGAACTCGGTCGGCTCGACGGCCTGGCAACCACCGTGGCTGGCGACACGCTCAACGCCGAACTGCAAGCCGCCAACGACCCGGCCCGCAAGGACATCCTGGCCAACTGGAACTTGACCATCAATGCACCGCGCATCACCGGCAAGCTCACGGGCACGTTTGGCGATGAGATCACCGCCAAGAGTGATGAACCGCTGACCGTGACGCTGACGCCCGAGGCTTGGGAGAAGATCAAGGTCAAGTGGCCGGCGCTGGCGAACCTGCTGGGCGAGCGGACGAGCCTGGCGGGAATCGCCACGGTGAAGCTGGCGCTGGCGGAGCTGGTCTATCCCGTGGGGCCTGGTGCTGATCCGGCCAAGGGCATCGTGGCCGCCCGTGCCACGATCAACAATTTCAACCCCACCGGCGATGTGCGACTGTTCAACGTGGCGGTGCCGCAACTGGTGTTGGACATTCCTCGCACCAGACTTTCCGATCCCGTCAAGTTCGCCTTAAAGGGTCAGGTCAATTCGCCGGGCAAGGCGGGAACGCTCGATGGCGCGGGGACATTGCGGAATCTGCTGCCGCCGGCCAACGGGGCTGAGGCCGCGCCGCTGCTTTACGATGTGACGCTCAACGCCGCGAGCCTGCCGGTGGGGCTGGTGGATGTGATTCTCGGTCAGGAGGGCAAGGTTGTCGCCCTGCACGACGGCGTGCTGGACAGCGTGAAACTTACCGCCTCCAATGGAGCCGATGGCGTGATCGCTTTCGCCATGCTGGCCAAGAGTGATCGTCTCGACGCCGATTTGTCTGGACGGTTCAAGGCCGGGGACGCGGTGAGTTTGAAGCAGGGATCGCAAGTGACGCTGACGCTCACGCCGCCGCAGTTCGTGAAGCTGATGCGGACCTTGGCGGGGGATGGCCAGATCGCTTCGTTGGTGCTGGAAAATGCCGCGACGTTGAAGCTGGTGGTTCACGAGGCGGAGATCGGCCTGTTGCCGCCCGCCGCCGCGACTCCAGTCGCCACGCCTGCCGCCGCCACCGGAATCACTTCCGCCGCCGAACCTGCGGCCCTGCCCATCGACGCCGCCCGCACCAAGATCGACTTGGTACTGTCAAGCCCCTCGCTGGCGCTGCGCTCCACGCAACGCAATCAGGCGGTGCGGGTCAGCGGCCTGGCGGTCAACTTGAACAGCAAGAACCTGCGCGGCGAGACGAAAGTCACTGCCAAAGCGGATTATCAACTGCAAACCGCGCCGGCCACTCCCGCCCCTGCAGCCTCGGTCGGCCAACCCGTTGTTGTGAAGCCGGCCAGTGGCAACGGCTCGATCAACTCCGACACCACCATCACCGGCCTGGTCAACGCCGCGGGCCAACTGGCACTCAAGGAAGCCTCTTTCCAAACCACGACCAAGGCCTCCTCGCTGCCCTTGGCGGTGGTGGATGAGTTGATGGGCTTCGCCGGCAAGCTCGCCGGAACACTGGGCGACACCGCCGACTTGGACGCCACCGCAACCTTCAAGCCCAAGACCGGCGGCCCAGTCACGCTGGCCTTCAAAGCCCCCAACGCACACGCCGACGTGAAAGGCACGCTCGACGCCGACTTCAACCTCGTGCTCGATCAGAACGCGGTGGCCCAGATCACGCAGATCACCCCCGAAGTCGCCAAGACCTTGGGCACGTTGAACCCGCTCTATCTAAACGCCGTGGCCACCAAAGGCCCCGTGACCCTCACCGCGATGAGGGGTCTGCGCCTGCCGCTCTATCCCTACGATGCCAAAAAAGTCAACGGCGATGTGCAACTCGAAGTCAGTGAACTGACCATGCAGCGCGGCTGGGGCGTCGGCGCGGTCGTGGCCTTGGTGGGCAAGCTGGGCATGCGCGCCAACGTCAAGGACATGTACCAAGCCACCATCACCCCGCTCAAGGTCAGCATCAAGGATGGCAAGGCCAGCACCAACGACCTGTGGATGAACACCACGAGCTTGATCGAAAATCGTCTTTTTACCTTGGGCGTCAAAGCTAGAAATGTCGATCTGACGACGTTTGAGGGCGACGTATCCTTGGCGATTTCGGGGCTGATGTTGAGCCAGATTCCGGAATTGAAAAAGGTGATCAATCCCGATTACGTCTATGCGTTAAGCAAGACCGGGCCGGTGGGGGCGATGGATTGGGACTTCACGCAGTTCATCGAACAGATGCTCAAGGCCAAGTTGCAGTCGGAACTCACCAGCCGATTGGGCGGCGTAACCGGGGGCGGGGGTGGAGGACTCGGCGGCGTGTTGGGTGGCGTGGCCACGGGGCTGGTCGAAGCGTTGCCCTTGGGTGGCCAGCAATCCGAATTGAAGCAGGCTTGGCCCAACCGACCCACAGCCTTGCCCGAAGCGATTCAGAAACAAGTCGATGCCGAGCAGCCCGCGGCGGCTGCACCCGCGGCGCAAACACCGCCCGCTCAAACCGAGCCTGAAAAGCCCAAGAAGCCCGACCCCATCGGCATCCTCGGCGGCCTATTGGAACGTCAGTTGGAGAAGGACAAGAAGAAGCAATAGTCTTGAGTCTTGAGACTTGAGATAAAAGGTCTCAAGCCCACGGATGCCGTCGCCCTGGACGGCTTTGCGTGGGATGGGCCACCACTGTCATCCGGGGGAATCCCACAGAAGAAACCGCTCCGAGCCGCAGTTTCATCTGTGGGCTTGAGTCTTGCATCATCCGTGGGCTTGAATTCACCTTGTCACCCCCTCACCTTGTCACCCTGTCACCTTGTCACCCCCCCCTCCCTTCACTCCCGATTTGAAATCGCACTGGAATGGTGCTATTATTCTGTCGATGGAAGCGATTGAGAGTTAATCTCACTTAAAGAACGCTTCCCACGGTGGCACGACATGCTCAGCCTGACGCGAAAAACGGATTACGCCTTGGTCGCCTTGGCGTACCTCGGACAACGCCAGGCCGAGGTCCAGCCCATGTGTTCCGCCCGCGAAATCGCCGACCGCTTCGACATGCCCTTGCCCCTGTTGATGAACATCCTAAAAGAGCTGGCCAAGGCCCGGATCGTCAGCTCCACGCGAGGTTCCAGCGGCGGTTACAGCTTGGCAATGGAGCCGGAACAGGTGACCTTGCTGGAGATCGTCACCGCCACGGAAGGCCCGATGCGACTGGCACAGTGTTGCAGCGGCCTACCCATCGTGGGTCAGGAGGAATGCCGGGTGGCGGTGAGCGAAACCTGCCCCATCCGCGGCCCGATGCGGCACCTGCACGAACGTCTGACGGACTTCATGGCCGGCATCACCTTGGCGGAGTTGATGGAGGAAGAAAAAGCGGAAAGCGGAGGGTGGAGAGCGGAAAAGTTGAAATGCGTTTAGCCACGCAGCGGAGCGGAGTGTGAAAATAGTGAGGGGGTGACAAGGTGAGAAGGTGAGAAGGTGAGGGGGTGAGGGGAAAAATCGGGGAGGGAATTGGGCGGGAGAAAATGGTGAGGGGAATTGGGCGAGGAGAACGGGAGGGGAAACTGGGGAGACAGGGGGCCGGGGCTTTTTTTCAATTAACCACGCGGAGCGCGCGCATGACCTTGAAGTTTCCGATTTACATGGACAACAACGCCACCACCCCGATGGACCCGCGGGTGCTCGAGGCCATGATGCCCTATTTCACCGAGATTTTCGGCAATGCCGCCAGTCGCAACCACAGCTTTGGTTGGGCCGCTGAGGACGCGGTGACCAAGGCCCGTGGGCAGGTGGCCACGCTCATCGGCGCGGATGCCAAGGAGATCATCTGGACCAGCGGCTCCACCGAGAGCAACAACCTGGCGATCAAGGGCGTCGCCGACATGTACAAGGACAAGGGGCGGCACATCATCACGGCCGTCACCGAACACAAGGCTGTGATCGACCCCTGCAAGCGGCTGCAAAAGGAAGGCTTCGACGTGACCTTCCTCCACCCGCCCGCCGACGGTGTGCTGACCGCCAAGCAGGTCGCTGAAGCGATGCGGCCAGACACCATTCTTGTGACCCTTATGTGGGCCAACAACGAGATCGGCACACTCCACGACATCGCCGCCATCGGCAAACTGTGCAAAGAGCGAGGCATCATTTTCCACACCGATGCCACCCAGGCGGTGGGCAAGATTCCCGTGGATGTCGAGGCGGCGGGGATCGACCTGCTCTCGGCCTCGGCCCACAAAATCTACGGCCCCAAGGGCGTCGGGTGTCTGTACGTTCGCCGCCGCAAACCGCGGGTCAGGCTCACGCCGATCCTGGACGGTGGCGGGCATGAGCGTGGCATGCGCTCCGGCACGCTAAACGTCACCGGCATCGTGGGCATGGGGGCCGCCTGCGCCCTGTGCCAAGCTGAAATGCCCGCCGAGAGCGCCCGATTGGGTGGCCTGCGCGACCGCTTGGAAGAGCGGGTGGTCGAAGGCTTGGACGGCGAAGGCGTGGCCATCAACGGCAACCGCGAAAAACGCATCCCGCAGACGACCAACATCAGTTTCGCCTGGGTCGAAGGCGAGTCGCTGATGATGGCGATTAAGGAAGTGGCCGTGTCCAGCGGCTCAGCCTGCACCAGCGCCTCACTGGAGCCGAGCTACGTGTTGAAAGGCCTGGGCGTGGGCGATGAACTGGCGCACAGCTCCATCCGCTTCGGCCTGGGCCGGTTCACCACGGAAGAGGAAGTTGATTACGTGGCGGAAAAGGTGATCGTGGGTGTGAAGAAACTCCGCGAGATGAGCCCCTTGTATGAAATGGCCAAGGAAGGGATCGATCTGTCGAAGGTGGAATGGGCGGCTCATTGAGTTTTTTGTAACACGGATGAACACAGCCGGGTTACACCGATAAACACAGATGAACACAGATATGAAAACGGATTGAAAAGATAACGGATGTACGGATGAAAGGATTGGCATGGGTAACAATATCAATGGTATGGCACAAAACAATAAGTATTGATTCAATGCCTTCGCCTCTATCCGTGTTCATCTGTGAACATCTGTGTTTATCTGTGTAACTCCGTAACTCCGTAACACCCAACAGAAACGAAAGGAAGACAGAAATGGCATACAGCGAAAAGATCATCGAACACTACGAGCGACCCCACAACGTCGGAACGCTCGACAAGACCAAGAAGAACGTCGGCACCGGCGTGGTCGGGG
>JBBRGB010000218.1:0-5893 GCA_038241095.1 Phycisphaerales bacterium | reverse complement strand
GTGTTGGGCGGCAATGCGCTGCTGCAGGCGATCCCGAAGTCGCGGGTGGTCCCAGACGCGTTGGGTCATGAACATCTGCAGGGCACGAACGGTGGAACCCGCCGCCAGCGCGATGGGTTCAACACTCTTTCGCGGAAGATTTGGACAACAACCCCCGGCAATAGGTGGCGAAGTGGTCCACCAGTCGACATTCGCCCAGGCAGTTCCTGAAAGCGCCCATGAACTCCGTCAACGCCGGAGCCAAGCCCTTGATCTGTTCTGGCGACATAAGTGACCTCCATGTCAGGAGGCCTCATCGGCTAAAGAGGGTGAAATCCTTGAGCTGGGGGTGCGCTGTAGTGTTAGGTTGAAGTCATTACCCCGGCCAGTGCGGCCTTCTTTTGAGCCATGCCAACCTTCAAAAAAAATGAAAAATCCGGCTAAAATGTTGAAACATTTCACCGGCTGGCGCGTCAATTAAGAATGAAGCTCCACAGCGGGCGGTATGTTATCATTGCCCCACCGCAAGCGTTCCAATTGCGGATCGGCCCCAGCGCCTCGCTTGCCAAGCCCTTGTTTGCAGGCGTTTTTAACGCGAAAACGGATGTTCCCATGCCGCGACTTCCCCGCCAGTTTCGCACTTTCACCCACCTTTCGCTGGCGTGCCTTCTTTTCCTGCTGCTGCTCGTCCTGCCCTTGGTGCAAGCCGCTCCCTCCCAAAAAAATCTTAATTCCCCGCAAAACGCCGCAATTTCCAGTCGGCCCGAGATGCTCACCGCCGAGGCGCAGCAGGCCATCGACCGCGGTTTGGAATACTTGGCACGCACGCAAATGGGCAACGGCGCTTGGCGTTCCAACGGTGGCATGGGTTCCTATCCCGGCACGATGACGTCACTTGCGGGCTTGGCGCTGATGGCCGGGGGCAACACGCCCGTGGAGGGGAAATACGCTTTTCAGGTGCGTCGGGCCGTGGAGTTCATTATCTCGCAAGCCAACGCCAACGGGCTGATCGGCAACTATGAAGAAGACGGTCGGCCCATGTATTCGCACGGTTTTGGGATGCTTTTTCTGGCCCAGGCCTACGGCATGGAGAAGGATGCCGCCCGGCGCGATCAGATTCGCCGGGTGCTGGCCAAGGCCGTCACGCTCACCGGCCAGAGCCAGTCCGCGGCAGGAGGCTGGATTTACACGCCCGACGGCGGCAGTGACGAAGGCTCGGTGACGGTGACGCAGATTCAGGGCCTGCGGGCCGTGCGAAACGTGGGCATCAAGGTGCCCAAGAGCATTATTGATCGCGCCACGCAGTACATCGAAAACAGCGCCAATCCCGACGGTGGGATTCGCTACACGGCGATGGGCGGTGGGCCGAGTCGTCCGCCTCTGACAGCCGCGGCCGTGGCCACGCTTTACAACGCGGGGCAGTATGAAAACCCGGTGGCGGAGAAGTGCCTGGCGAACCTGATGGGCCTCTTGAAAAACGCCAACGGCAACACGCAGGCGGTCTTTTCCGGCCACGAGTTTTACTCGATTCTCTACACCGGCCAGGCGATGTATTTGTCCAGCCAGGACAACTGGAAGTTTTTCTTCCCGACCTGCCGGGACAGTCTGGTAAAGCGTCAGTCGGCCGACGGCAGTTGGAACGGCGACGGCGTGGGCCAAACCTACGGCACGGCCATCGCGTTGTTGACACTGCAATTGCCCTACAAGTACCTGCCGATCCTGCAACGGTGAACCGACTTTTTAACACAAAGACACAAAGACACGAAGACACGAAGAAGGCAAGGCAGTGCCCTCATTCACACTTGGTTTTTGTCGTATCCTTCGTGTCTTCGTGCCTTCGTGTTTAACTTTTTTTGGAACTCATCAACATGCCTGACACAGCTCCCGGACTCGCCGCGACCTCTCAAGCCACGTTGGCCGAACTCACTGATGACGATTTGCAATTGCTCAAAAAGCTGCGCGAGGCCTACGGGCAAATCCGCGCCGAGCTGGGCAAGATCATCGTGGGTCAGGATGATGTCGTACACCAACTCCTGGTGGCGATTTTTTCCCAGGGCCACGTGCTTCTCGAAGGCGTACCCGGACTGGCCAAGACGCTGATGGTCAGCACCTTGGCGCGGTCGCTTAAACTCGGCTTTTCCCGTATCCAATTCACCCCCGACCTGATGCCTTCGGACATCACCGGCACGGAAGTGATTCAGGAAAACCGCGCCACTGGCGAACGGGCTTTCAAGTTCCTCTCAGGCCCGATTTTTGCCAACGTGATTCTGGCCGACGAAATCAATCGCACCCCTCCCAAGACCCAGGCGGCGCTGCTCGAAGCCATGCAGGAGCGGCAAGTCACCATCGGCGGGCAACGCCACACGCTGCCACGGCCGTTCTTCGTCCTGGCCACGCAAAACCCCATCGAGCAGGAAGGCACCTACCCCTTGCCCGAGGCCCAGCAGGATCGTTTCATGTTCAAGGTGTACGTGCGTTATCCGAGCTATCAGGAGGAATACCGCATCGCCGAGACGACCACCGCCACGTTCAACCCGGAGATCACGCCGGTGTTGAACGATGAAGAAATTGTGCAGTTGCAGGAGATTGTGCGTCGGGTTCCCACGGCTCCGCATGTCATCAATTACGCCTTGAAACTGGTGCGCGCCACGCGGGTGCATGAGGGCGAGGCGGCGGCGTTTGTCAATGAATGGGTGAGTTGGGGGGCTGGGCCACGCGGCGTGCAGAATCTGCTGTTGGGTGGCAAAGCGACCGCAGCCTTGGAAGGGCGGACGTTCGTCACCACCGATGACATTCGCCGGGTGGTGCACCCCGTCCTCCGGCACCGCATCATCACCAACTTCAACGCCGAGAGCGAAGGGATTAATTCCGACAAAGTCGTGGACAAGCTGCTGGAAGTCGTCAGCGACAAGGACACAGCTGGGGCGCTGGCCCCGGAAATGGAACGCGCGTTTGCCAAGTGAGTCCACCCCGTAATTCAAGCCCACGGATGAAGTCGCGGCTTGGTGCGACTTCGTCCGTGGGATGGCCAACGACTGCCCCAACGTTGTGAAATCACCAATGCGTAACCGCGGATGAACGCGGATGAACGCTGATAAAGACGCGGATGAAGACAGCCATGAAGTGATGAAATGATTGCCAACGGATTGATTCAAACAATCAATGTTTTGTATTGATTCGTTTTGTTCTGATCCGCGTTCATCAGCGTTTATCAGCGGTTTTATGCCTTCTTGATGAAACGAATCAAACCAGACCCGCTCAAGGACAAACATGCCCGCCACTGATGGACGCCGATTTCTGGACCCCAAGGTGCTGGCCAAGATCAGTCGGCTCGATGTCCGCGCCCGGCTGGTGGTCGAGGGGTTCATCACCGGGCTGCACAAGTCGCCCTACCACGGCTTCGCCGTCGAGTTCGCCAGCCACCGCGAGTACGTGCCCGGCGACGAAATCAAGCACATCGACTGGAAAGTCTGGGCACGCCAGGACCGCTTTTACATCAAGGAATACGAGGAAGAAACCAACCTCTCCTGCACCATCCTTTTGGACGCCAGCAAGTCGATGGCCTACGGCCAAGGGGTGGTGGAGCGGGGCGTGCCGGTCTTGGGCAAGTTCGATTACGCCGCCACCGCCGCAGCTTGTTTGGCGCACCTGTTGCAGCATCAGCAGGATGCCGTGGGGTTGGTGACGTTTGACCATGAGATTCGCAAGCAGTTGCCCGCCAGCGCCCATCCGTCGCACTTGAAGTTGATGTTGCACGAGTTGGAAAACACTTCGCCCGATGATCGCAGCGATGTGGGCGAGGTCTTTCACCGCCTGGCCGAGCAGACGCGCAAGCGCGGGTTGATCGTGCTGGTGTCGGACCTGTTTGTTGATCTTGAAACGCTGCGTGAGGCGTTGCGGCACTTCCGCCACCGTCGCCACGAAGTGATTCTGCTGCACACGCTCCACGAGCATGAACTGAGTTTCCCCTTCCAGGACAACACGATGTTCAAGGGCTTGGAGGTGAGCGCCGAGGTGTTGGCCGAGCCGCGGGCGCTGAGAAAGAGTTATCTGGAAGTGCTGGATCGTTACATGCAGCGGGTGCGGAAAATCGCCGCGGACTTGGGGATTGATTACGTGCGACTCAGCACCGGTGAACCCTTGGACGCGGTGCTGACCGCCTACCTCGCCTTCCGCCAGCGAACCATGCGCAAGCATCGGCGGTGATCGCGGAATCAAGAAATGCGAACACGAAGACACGAAGCCACGAAGGATGCGAGAAAGTCTTGAGTCTTGAAGTCTTGAGTTCGGAGATTCGAGGTTTTGAAGTCTCAAGACTCAAGACTCAAGTCTCAAGACTCTTTCCCCGGAGAGTTTGAAAATGTTCGGCCTGACGTTTGTCACTCCTTGGTTGCTGGCCGGCGCGGTTTTAATCGCGGCGCCGATCCTCATCCATCTGCTCTCCAAGCGAAAGTTCAAGATCATCGGCTGGGCCGCGATGGACTTCCTGCTTGAAGCCGATCGCCGCAACCGTCGCCGTGTGCGGCTCGAATCGCTGCTGCTTCTGTTGCTGCGTTGTCTGGCGATCATTCTGCTGGCGTTGCTCGTCGCCCGGCCGCTGGTCAATCCCACCGGCCTGCTCGGGGCTGCGGCTCCCAATGCCGCCATTCAACGACTCATCGTCCTGGACGATTCGCCCAGCATGACCGCCATCGCGGAGAACAAATCCAGTTTTGAAAGCGCCTTGGCGGGCCTGACCGAGTTTGTCCGCGATCTGGCCCGGCAACGGCCCGGCGACACGCTCACCCTCATCACCACCAGCGCCCCGGATCGACCCGTCTTTAACGGCCAACCCTTGGGCGCCGCTCACATCGAACAACTCGTCGAACAAATCCAACGACTCGAACCGACCGACCTCGCGGCCAATCCCGCCAACGCTCTGCAAAGCGTTCAACGCATGTTGAGTGATACCAGCGGCCCGCGAAACACCGCCATCTACCTCGTCACCGACCTGCGGCAAAACGACTGGCTGCCCCCAACTTCCACCACCACGCCCGAGGCTGATGCCGCCACAGTTGCCACGAGTTCCCCGACGCCTGATGCAGATGCCACCGCGACCGCCACCGGTTCACAAAACGCCCCGCCGGCGTTGCTGACATTGGTGCGGCAAGTCGCCGAGAAATCAGCCGGCTTCTTCATCATCGACGTGGGCAGTGATATCGGCGACAACCTGGCCATCACGGAAATCACGCCCTTGGAAAAGAGCCTGGCGGCAGGGGTTGAATCGCGCTTCGAGGTCACCGTCGCCAACAGTGGTTCGCAGGATGCGCAGAACGTCGAAGTGAGTTTCAAGCCGTTGGACGCCCCGGAAGTTCGTTCACGCTTGCCGTTGCTGCGGGCCGGGGAATCACGCAGCGTGCCGTTTACTTATGTCTTTCGCCAGACCGGCGCGATGGGTGTGGAGGCCAGCCTGGGGCCTGATTCCATGATGGCCGACAACACGCGCTTCTTCGCCGGTGAAGTGCGGCAAGGCACGCGGATTCTTTTGGTCGATGGCGATCCTTCGACCCAACCCGGTCGCGGCGAAACATATTTCCTTCAACACGCGCTCTCCCCGCCGGGCGATCTGCCGTCGGGCAACGTGGTGGAAGTGACGACCGAAGGCCAATTCGAGGGCCTGTCGTTGGAAGGTTATCAAGCCATTTTCATTTGCAATCTCTACCGACTTTCGGAGGAGCGAGTCAAGGCTTTGGAGGCCTGGGTCAAGGCTGGGGGCGGGCTGGTGTTTTTCCTGGGTGATCAGGTCGATGCCGCGGCTTACAACGAAATGCTTTACGCGGGTGGTCGTGGATTGCTGCCCTTGGAATTGACGGAAATCCAAGGCGATGATGAGCAGCGGGCGTGGGTGGGGCTGGCGCTCGATTCGGAGAATCAC
>JBBRGB010000217.1:0-5933 GCA_038241095.1 Phycisphaerales bacterium | reverse complement strand
GGTCGAAGTGGTAGCTGGGGAAGAAGTGGCCCATGGTGAACTGATGGATTTTTTCCTTGTAGGTCAGGTGCAGGTTCTGGAACTCGTGCAAGGCGGCGAAGCGCTGAATGTTTAAGCCGTTGGGCAGAATGAGTTCGGGCGTGCGGCCCAGGAGGTGTTTGCATTCCTCGGCGGTGACATCGCTGACGGTGGTGAAAACCTGGGCGGCGTGGGCCGCGGCGCGTTCGATTTCATATTCGGGCCGGGCGGCGAAATGGTCGGCCTCGGCCGCGGCGTTGTAGGAGGCGAGGTGGCCGTAGAAATCGTTGTCGTGCATCGCCAGATAGCGACCCAGCAGGGTGGCGTGGGTGGTGAAGACCACGGCCCCGGGCCACTTTTCGTGCTTGAGCATGGGCACGGCCGGCCCGGCCATCCACTCGTGGAAATGCGCCACGATTTTTCGCCGCGACGATTCCGTGCTCGAAAGCAGCCAGAGGAATTGCCGCACGCCTTCGCCGAACGCCAAGACGTTGTTGAGCAGTTCGTGGTTGTCGGGGGTGGCGATGTGGTGGTTGGCCCAGAGCTTGTATTTGACATCGCCCAAGCGCGGAAAAACCGAGAGATAGTCGATGAGCACGACATGTGGCCGACCTGTGACCAGCCAGCGGCCGTAGTGTGCCCAGATGCCCATGTCGCGCAGCGCCTTGACGGCTTGGCCGATGGGGCCGGTGAGGGGCGAGGCCTCGAACTCCACTTGGGCCGCGGCATGGTTGTACGGGCCGACCAAGCAATAGCGGCTGCCCCAACGCTCCACCATCGTGGGCACCTTGGAACGCAGCACGGTGTAAATCCCACCCAACTGATTGCAGACTTCCCAGGCGATTTCCAACAGCAGCGGCTCGGCGCGGCGGGCCTGGGTGGTCTTGGCGCTCTCGGCGCGGCGCTGCCGGGCCGGGGGCGTTTGCAGATTGCCATCCGACGCTTTGAGACTGGTGCTTGCTTTGGCCATGACAACTGCCTTTACGAAAGGAATATGGAAGTCCACTCCATGCGGCGGCATTGTATCGCGGTGTTGCAAGGCCGGTGGCGATGCGTCGGATGGTGTCAAGGCCGATCAATCTTCCATCCATTTTGCCCAAGGTACCACCCCCGACCCGCGAATGAAAAGAGGACATTTCCACCTCGGTTGCAACAGCCAACTTCAACAGACCCACGCGCATGGGGTCACCACTGACCGTGCTGTTTTCACATTTTCGTTCCGCGCAAGTAAGATCATGGGCGGCAGGTTACTTGCCACTGGAGAGTCACCATGCAACGGAGAGTGAATCAGCTCGTGTTTTGGCGGATGGTGTCGGCTTTCGTGGGATGTTTGCTTCTCGCGGCCTCGTCGGGTTTGCATGCCGGTTACATCAGCGAAATCACCTTTGGTTCCCGGACGGTGAACCTGCCGGGCGGGGGCATCGCCACCATGCCCGCGACGATTGAAATCGCCGAGGTGGCGACGCAAGGGCCGATGACGCTGGTGGTCATGGCCGCCAAACCGGGCACACGTTACGGCCTGATTCACCTGACGCTCAACGTCGCCGCTTCCACGACAGGATCCGGCCCCAATGTGCGGCTGGTCATGGCCGACGCTTGGCCGGCGGGCGCTTCGCCCTGGGTTTTCCCCGCAATTCCGCAAGGGGCTGTCACCGTGGCGGCCAATCACACGCTGGGCCTGCTTCGCGCCGATGGCACGCTCGAAGCCCGCAGCCTGCTGCTTTTTGACGGCCCGGTCATCGGCTTGGAAAACAACCTTCCGCCCTACACAGGCGGCACCATGACCCTGGCCAACGGCACAAAACTGCTGGATATCGTCACTTTCGCCCCCACCGCCTTGGCGGCCAAGGCCTTGGGCAATGAGCCGATCTTGCGCTTGGACGATCCCGCGATGGCAATCGTCCGCCGTTTGCCCGATGACGCCACGCCCCTTTACATCACCGGCAGCAGTGATCCCCACGCATATTTGCTGGGCAAACCCGATGCCGATGGCTTGTTGCAAGGCATTTCGCCGTCGTTTTTGCTCAACCCCGGCCTGACCAACAACGTCTGGCAACCGATCAACACCACCGCCCCCGAACCCGCGACACTCTGCATTTTCGCCCTGCTGACCCCGCTGGTCATGACCCGTCCAAGCTCCAAATCCCGTCGCCGCCGTCCATGACTTCACCCATCGCAGCGGAGGCCCGACCCCATGACCCCGCCGAGGCACCGTCGGCGGAATCGCGCCGGATTCCCCGCGCACCACCCAGCCTGACGCCTTGTCGCAAAGCGTGAATCCAACCCCCGTCCCCGGCGCATGAAAGTTTACCATAATTTTACTCCATAGAAAATGTAAGTTGATTGACATTTTAACAAACTTGATTGCCGATTGCAACTCGGGGTTGGAGGGGAGGGTGGTTATCCACCATTCATCCACCGGCCGGCATGGCCTTGGGATCGTTTTTGGATCGATATAACGCCTGAAAAAAGGCAAGAAAAGGCGATTCTTTTACCGATCAACCCGACGCCACCACCCCCATACCCACCCCTGACCCACCCCTCACCACCCCCTCACCCACCCCCCAACCCCCCGCCCCTGATTGCCAAAAAACGCATTTTCCCCGTGTTTTCATTTTCGCGTCTCCCGAAATCAAGCAAATTGGCACTTCCCCAGGATCAAAAGGATGAGTCGTCGGGGTTGCGTGGCCCAAGCGTTAAGAGAATGGCTCGACCGGGGGCTATTGGCCGGGCAGTTCCTTGACGCCGTAGAGCGCCAGGACACTTTCGTCGATGCGTCGCTCGTGGGCCTCGATGGCTCCTTGGTGTTGCCGGGTTTCACGGTCCGAGAGCATGGGCCGGCGCAGGGCGGCCTTGGCGTCCATGATGGTGCGGACGCACCCCACAATACGCTCGGCGAGTCTCTTGTCCCCGGCGGTCTTGGGGAGCTTGATGGGAAGGTCGCGTATGAACCGGATTTCGCAGTTCAGGTAGCCTCCGCGGAACGGAGTGCCATTTGCTCGGATCCAGTGATCAGCCAGTTTGCTATTTAGGATTCCAAGTAGATACTTTGCATTCACGCGCCGCTTGGGTACGATCGCAACCCCGCCCGCAGCGCCTCCCGAAAACACATATTGCCCCGACGCATCCCAGCACATTTGAGGATGCTCGCAAATGTCGGGGTTGATAATCTTTGGCTTGGACAAAGGCGCAAAATTTTGCGGTCTTGAATACTGATAGAATCGATCTCCCTTGAAACGCCCATTTTCGCGTTTATCCAGTGCGTCCCGTACTATCAGCAAGTATCCGCTCCAAAGCAGGGGAAAGCGTTTCTCCATTTGAGTGGGGGTCGCCAATCGCCACCCATCCCGTTCGTTGAGGTAGGGAAAGATCAAGCGAAGAGGTGAAGGCAACATGTCAAACGCCTTCATATGCTCGCTCTTTACCAAGGATCGCAATGCCTTGGACTCCATATCGTATTCCCGCCCAGTCTCCTCGGAGTGTACCTTGGCGACGCCCTTCGATTCCCTTATCAAGGTCACCACGAATATTTTGTCCGCTCCCGTCTTGAATCCTTGAGCCAAATCCGCGACGGCCGAGAGTGGTCTAAATAATCCTTGGCGGTCATAAACGACAGGAGCGCCGAAGCAAAAGGCGTGTTGGCCAGACGCCAGTTGGGGCACTTCCCGCCGGGTGGAGCCTTCCACATTCCGCTTCGGCAATTTATCAATCGCCGCGCACTGAACTATTCCGTCCGTCAACTCAGAGAACTTGGTGTAGTCGATCGCGCCTTCATTGGCGGTTCGTGAGAGCACATGAATGGCCGTATATGTCGTCGCGCCCTTGAAGACCTGTTGATCGCCGAAGTCCACCACCGCGCGCAGGTGCTTCCCGTCGGCGATCACCTTTCGCAGTCCCGCGCCGTACTGTGCCTGCCAGAACTTGTGGGGCATGATGAATCCGAGCAAGCCGTCGGGGGCCAGCAGTTCCAGGGCTTTCTCGGTGAACACCACATAGATGTCATAGTTGCCCTTGGCCGCCGCCTGGTACTTCCATTTGTAGAACGCGCATTCCTCCGGTGCCCACTTGTTCAACTCCTGCACGCGGATGTAGGGCGGGTTGCCGATGATGCCGTCAAACCCCGCCCGGCCGCGCTCGCTAACTGCCTGCGAATCCAGCAACCGTCCGAACCCGCGGGTGCGGCTGATCCATTCAAAGCGATTGATGCGGAAGGTCGTATCTTTGTCCTCATCCTGAGGTGTATAGGCAAGCACCGCTTGATTGCGGCCTTGCTTCTCACGGAAGCGAAAGTATGAATCTTCATCGATGAGTGAGTTGCCGCATTGGATGTTGTTGTCCAAGGTCGGCAGCAACTGGCGTTCGACCCAGAGCGTGGCCCAATTCTCTGGCAACTTGGACTCCAGCATTTTCAGGTAGAGGGACATGACCGTGACTTCGACGGCTTGTTGGTCGATGTCCACACCGTGGATGCAGTGCGTCAGCAGGGCGGCGCGGAAGTCGGGGGCTAGGTACCAGCGGCCCTCCTTGTCCTTGAAAGCGATCTCGGCCTTCTTCTTTCGGCCCTTGGCCCCGCCGCCGGCGCTCAGAGCCGGGACGACGGCCTTGGACAAGGAGGGGTTGGCGTGAATCTTGGCCAAGCAATCGTCAAAGAGGTATTGCAGCGCGGCGACAAGGAACGAGCCGGAGCCGCAGGCGGGATCGAGAATCTTCACGTCCAAAACTTCGGCGGGCGTCTTGTCTTTGATCTTTGGCCCGATGACGCGGCGAATGATGGAATCGACCACGAAGTGCGGGGTGTAATAGACGCCCCCCGCGTGTCGTACCTCAATCTTCTCCTGTACTGTCGCCTGCCCCTTTTGCACGACGATGGTGTTGCCAAGGAAGCGCTCGTAAACGGTGCCCAGAATGTCATCGCCGATGGCGGCGAAGTCCCACGGGCCGTCGGGCGGGTAGAGCGTCCGGGTGAAGTCCGCCAGCACGGAGCCATCTACTTTCAACTCCTCGGAGA
This sequence comes from Phycisphaerales bacterium, assembly GCA_038241095.1. Taxonomy (GTDB): domain Bacteria; phylum Planctomycetota; class Phycisphaerae; order Phycisphaerales; family Phycisphaeraceae; genus JBBDMX01. The sequence goes on along the minus strand of JBBRGB010000217.1, from coordinate 907 downwards.
AGTGGGGTTTGTACAGGTAGCCGTTGTACTTGGCGTCGTAGTCGCGGAAGGTGGCCGAGAGTGCGTCGTAGAACTCACCCCCTTCGGCACCGATGCGCTCGAGCATTTGGCGGAGTTCGCCGTAGGGGACGATGCCGCGATCCTCGATGACCCGCATGAACACGAGGCGGTCCATGATGCGTTGGACGGCCTCGGTGAGCTTGGCCGCGCCGTGGAGAGTGTCGGCCTCGGGAAAGGAGGCCTTGTTGTCACGATAGATCGCGGCGGCGAAGTGGCGGCGGTGGGTGTCGAGATAGTCCAGGAAAACCTGATCGACCGGTTCGGCCCCCTTGAGATCGACAAACATCCGATCCACGGTGCGGATGCGCCGGCCCGCCTTGACCTTCTTGACCGTGGCCAGCAGGCGTTCGAGCGACCCTCCCTCGACGGCCCCGCGCCCGAAAGTGGCCAGGATGGTGTCCCATTGCGATTCATACTTGTCGTAGTCGAGGGAAAACTCCTTGACCAAGCCGCGGCGCGGGTCGTTGAAAATCGGCTTGAGCGTGGTGTCGTAGAGTCGGAACTGCTCGAAGTCGGTCAGCACGGCAAAGGGGATCGTGCTGTTCCATGCGTATTGCTTGGCTTGAAAGATAGCGTCCTTGTCGGCGTCAATGTCAACGGCGGGTTTCTTGGCTTCGAGGACGAAGCGGGCGAAACCACCCAAGCGGAAGAGGTAATCGGGGCGTCGGCTGCGAAGCCCGCCGGCATCCACGGTCTCGACGTTCTTCTCGATGATGACCTCCGCTTGGGCCGGGCCGACACCCTGGGCGTCACCCACGTCCCACCCCAGGGCGCGCCAGAAGGGATCGATGAACTGCTGGCGGATCTCCGCTTCCTTGGACTCCTTGGACTTGTACGCCTTGATGTG
>JBBRGB010000216.1:0-5971 GCA_038241095.1 Phycisphaerales bacterium | reverse complement strand
GGCCAGGCCAGGATGTGGACGTAGAGGCGCGTGGTTTTGGGGTTGTAGGTCAGGCGGCAATCGCGGGGCGTGGCGATTTCGGTGGGGGCTTGCGTGCAGCCGTAGATCGAGCGGTCGTGGCGACGCATCCACTCTCCGATGCCGTTCAAACGATCCAACGCCCGCTCGTCGATCTCGCCGCGCCCGGTTGGGCCGATGTTTAAGAGCAGGTTGCCGCCCTTCGATACGCAGTCGATGAGGGTGTGGATGAGGTTTTCCGTGCTGCGGAAGCTGGCCTCGTCGCGGTGGTAGCCCCACGAACCGCTCAAGGTCTGGCAGGCCTCCCACACCACCGGCTTACCCGCCACGGTCACCCAGGCGCGAGGCTGCGCCTGCTCGGGCGTTTTGATGTCGCCGGCTTCGGGGAATTGATCCAGCGGCAAGTCCAGCCGATCATCCAGCACCACTTTCGGTGCCAGCTTGCGAATGAGCTTCACCAGTTTCTCGCTCTGCCAAGCGTCGCGGTTTTTGCCCTTGGTGAAGTCGCCGGGGTTTTCCTTGTCGGGGAAGGAGAAGTCGAACCACAGCACATCGATGTCGCCGAACTCGGTGAGCAGTTCCTTGACCTGACCGTGAAGATATTTGGCGTATTTGGCCTGATCCCGGCCTTGGTTCATTTTGGCGCGGTCGGGATGCTCGCGGTACGGGCCGTTCTTGTTGTCAAGCACGTAGTGCGGGTGATGCCAGTCGATGATGGAGTGGTACAGTCCGACTTTCATGTCCGCCTTGCGAAAGGCCTTGACCATCGGCTTAAGCAGATCGCGCTGGGCGGGGGTGTTGGTGCTCTTGTAGTCCGTGAGCTTGGAGTCCCACAGGCAGAAGCCCTCGTGGTGCTTGGTGGTGATCACGAAATACTTCATCCCCGCGCCAGCTGCGGCGGTCGCCCAGGCTTCGGGGTTGTACAGATCGGGGTCGAAATGCTTGAAATACCGGCGGTCGTACTCCTCGTTGGAAATCGACTCGCGGTGCTTGAGCCATTCGTGCCGAGCACCCAGCGAATAGAGGCCCCAATGAATGAACAGGCCGAAGCGGTCATGCTGGAACCAGGACGTGTCGCCGACGGTGGGTTGGGGTGTGATCAGGGGCATGGGTTGCTCACGAGGTAGGAGTGTGATTGGGTGGAAGACTTGCGGGCATTGCCGCATTGAGGACTGACGATTGTGCCCTGTTGCCCGGCTCTTGGCAAACGCGAGGGAATGGGAACGCCATCGTATTTTGCCAGCCGTTAAGATGGCGTTTGCGCTTCGTGCCGCGTCATCACAAGGTTGAACCATGAAATCACAGAGTCAGATCGGGGCGGTTCGGGCAGGCGTGTTGTCTTGGCTGGAATCGGTGCGATGCAAGAGCGCCGGTTGGGGCCGCTGGCAATACCACGCGGGGATGGATCGACCTTGGGCCTTGCAGGCCTCGGCCAATGCGGTGCAGACCTTGGAACTGCTTGGCGCTTTGGATGATGTCACGGCAACGCAACGCGCCGAGGCGGTGGCGTTTTATCAATCCTGTCAGGACCCCGCCGATGGGTTGTTCAAGGATCCCTTGGAGACGGAGGATCAGCACCAGGGGCCGCACTCTTGGGAGCAGGTCTGGGGCCAGCGTCACGGGGCCACGGTGACGACCATGCGTTTGCTCGACGCACAGCCGCTCTACCCCATTCCCGCGGCCCAATTCGTCGATCTGACAAAGACCGATGCCCGGCAATGGACGCAATCACAAGTCGATTGGACCAACCCCTGGGCGCATGGCGAAAGCTGGTCCCGCGCCATTCAGGCCTTTCTCAACACGCTGCCCGCGGAACAACGCACAGCCGATCACCCGCGACTGGCCGGGGCGTTTGAAGTCATGGAGTCGGAGATCCTCGACCCCGCCACGGGCATGCCCTCGCGGCGAATGGTAAAGGATGATCCCTCCCGCGCCATGGCGGGGTTGTTCAAGGTGATCAACGCCTATTTGGCGACGGGCCGCGTGGTGCCCCACGCCGACCACGCCATTGATTTCACCTTGGCGCTGCAACACGAAGATGGCGAGTTCGGCTACCGCGACAACATGTGCATCAACTGGGACGCCCTGTGGGTGCTGCGGGAGTTGGACAAACAATTCAAGGGTGGCCATCGTCACGCCGAGATCGTCGCCGCCGGTGACCGCACCGCAAAAAGACTGCGGGAACACTATCTCAAGAGCGACGGCGGCTTCGCCTTCCACGGCTCACACTGCACGCGAAACCATCACTCCATCCGACTCTGCGACGACACACTGCCCATCGGCGACATGCTGGGCACCAAGATGTGTTTGAACTGCCTGATCTACGCCGACGAGTGGCATGGCGTTGTGCCTTCGACCGAAGATCAGACCAAACGGTGACAATGTCATCGAAAGGAACCATTATGAGCAAACCCAACATCGGCGTCATCCTCAGCGGCTGCGGTGTGTTTGATGGCAGTGAAATCCACGAGGCGGTCATCACCCTGCTGTGCCTCGACCTATGCGGGGCCGCGTACCAGTGCATGGCACCCAACAAGCCTTTCGATGTCATCGACCATCTGACCAAAAAGCCCACGGGCGAAAGCCGCAACGTGCTGACCGAGTCGGCACGCATCGCGCGGGGCGACATTCTCGAACTGGCGACCGTCAAGGGCGCGGAATACGATGCCTTCATCCTGCCCGGCGGCTTCGGCGCGGCCAAGAACCTCTGCACCTTCGCCACCCAAGGCCCTGATTGCACCGTCGATGCCCAAGTGCGACGGGTGCTTACCGAAGCCCATGCCGCGGGAAAGCCCATCGGTTTTATCTGCATCGCCCCGGCCATCGCCGCCAAGGTGTTTGGTGAATCGCTGCATCCGTCTCTGACCATCGGCCACGACACTGGCACGGCCGCGGGCTTGGAAAAACTCGGCGCTCAACACCTTGCCTGCGATGTGGGCGACTTCATCGTCGATGAAAAGAACCGCATCGTGACCACCCCCGCCTACATGGAGGCCAAGTCCATCGCCGAGGCGCACCAAGGCATCAGCAAGCTGGTCAAGAAAGTGCTGAAAATGGTTGCCAAGGGTTAACGTAGCGACTCGATTGACGCTTCCGTCACCGTGGCTTCCACCTGCATCACCACCATGTTCTCATCCCCTCCCCCCCGGGCGGTCAATCGCGCTTGCGTGGTGGCGACCGAACCGTCGGGCAGCGTGGCTTTGAGATCGTAAAGCCCCGTGAAGATGCGCAGGTGGATGTTGCCTAGGTCATCCGTCGGAGCGCTGGTGTCCGTCCACCAGACATCCCGCAGCAGCCCTTCGACGACCTTGCCCCCGGAAGTCGGCTGACCTTCGGCATCAAGCAACGCGGCATTGGCGTCCGCAAGCGGCGGGGCGGTGACGTCGGCTAAATAGACGCCTTTCACCGAAGGATGCGCGTAAAACACCCGCAAGACGGTTTCCAGATTGATGGCCGCGGCCGCCTCGCTGGGGCCGGAAACTTGCAACCCCACGATGACCACCGGCAGGTTCAACTCGCCGATCCAATCCAAGCCTCGTGTCAAGGGCGCTTCGACGATGGTGCCACTCAAGCGCACTTCCAAGGCGACATGGTCGATGGGCACAAAGGCCTCACGCAAGGCCGCAATGTGTCGCACCGCTTCCCGCAATCGCTCACCATGAAAAGCGTCATCAATGCGGATGCCGAGGCTGGCCGCAGGCGCTGCCACGCGGGCCTGCTGATGGAGCTTGCGCAGCGTCGCCAAGCCGAGATTGTCGAGCATGGCGGGCTGATCCAGCGTTTGCGTCAGCGGCTCAAACTGTGGGCAATCCCGGCCAAAGTCGCGCGTGACTTGCCGCAGGTGGTCGGTCATCGCGGCCCGCAGTGTCGCGGTGTCGGCTTGGGCAATCCAAGCCGGTTGCCGTGCCAAGTCGGCTGACATCACGCCACCCCAACGCAGTTGCAGGCCACGCTTCGTCGCTTCGTCCACCAACCGTTTTAATGCCCCGGTGTCGTGCTTGTCCGCTTCGGGTTGCACTTTGGCCCATTGAGACACCGGATCCAAATCCAGCGCGTTGAAACATCGCCACACCGGGCCATCCATCGCCGGCAACGTGAGCGAGTCCGTGGCCTTCCCCTCATCCCGCACAGCCTTGTCGTCGTCATCCCGCGACAAGGAAGATGGCGGTAAGGCCACACCCCAGGCAAAAGCGTCACCGCGTTGCGTCACCTTCACACTCGCACCCTTGACCGGCACGCCTTTCGCGTCCAGCACCAGCACCCGCAAGTCAGCTTTGCGCAGTTTGTCGATGCGTTCCTGCGAAGCCGTCACCCAAGGCCCGGCCAACACCTGCGCCTTAGCGTTGTCCAAGCCCATCACACACGCCATGAGTACGCAAAGCAGCATCAGAGCCGCGGTGCGTAAGCCCCCGGTCGGGCGTGCAAGGGCGTTCGACCGGGGGCTTACGCCCGTCGGCTCTGACAGTTTGCGATGATGCCTGCGGCGCATCATGTCAGATGCTCCAGCGCTTGGCCCACGCTGCGGGCGGGCAGCAGCTTCGCGCCGGGTGGCGCGGCCGTCTTGCCGGGTGGGGCGATGATTTGTGTAAACCCCAGCCGGGCCGCCTCACTGATGCGCTGGCCCATCGATTGCACATGGCGGATTTCACCCCCCAGGCCGATCTCGCCCACGGCACACATGCCCGCCGGCAGGCCGCGGTTGAGATGCGCCCCGGCTATCGCCAGCGCCACCGCCAAGTCCGCCGCCGGCTCCACGATCCTCATCCCGCCCACGCTTGAGGCAAACACATCCTGATCCGCCAGCCTCAGGCCGCCACGCTTTTCCAGCACCGCGATGAGCATGGCCAGACGGTTGGCGTCGAGGCCGCTAACCTTGCGTTTGGCCGCGCCGAGAAAACCGGCGACGGTGAGCGCTTGGATTTCGACGAGCAGACAGCGCGTGCCCTGCATGACGGGGCAGACCACGCTGCCGCTCATGGCGTGATATTCCGCCGCTAGCAGCCCCGCGCCGTCGGCCACCTCGGTCAGCCCGGCATCGCCCATCTCAAAAATGCCCACCTCCAGCGTGGTGCCGAAACGGTTTTTGATGGCGCGGACGATGCGATGGTTGTGGTAGCGGTCGCCCTCGAAATAGAGCACGGTATCGACCATGTGCTCCAGCAGCCGCGGCCCGGCGAGCTGGCCTTCCTTGGTCACGTGGCCGACGAGAAAAATCGCCACGCCCGAAGCCTTGGCCAGGTACACCAGCTCTTGACAGCAGGCGCGAAGTTGCGTGACGCTGCCCGGAGCCGCGGGCAGGTCGCCCTTGTAGATCATCTGGATGGAGTCGATGACCACGACGGTCGGGGCGGTCTTGTGAATCTGCTCGATAATGCGGGCGACGTTGGTGTCCGCCAGCACGAAAAGTTCATCCGAGGCCGCGCCCAGGCGGGTGGCGCGGAGGCGGGTCTGGCGGGCGGATTCCTCGCTGGTGACGTAGAGCACCCGTGTGCCGCGCTTGGCGAGTTTGTCCGCGGCCTGTAAGAGCAGCGTCGATTTGTCGATGCCCGGATCGCCACCCAGCAGCACCACCGAGCCGGGCACGAGGCCGACGGTGGAGGGGTGTTTCTTGCCGGTGGACGCGCCTTTGGCATCATCGTCATCCGCGAACAACTGTCCATTGCCACCGCCCAGCACGCGGTCAAACTCGGCGATGCCCGTGGGCAAACGGTCGAAGGTCGTCTCCTCGACGGTGGAAATGGGCATGGCCACCGGGGCATCGCCCGCCGTGCCCGCCATCCCCGGCCCCCCGGGAAAAGCTTGGCCGCGTTGAGCGTCCTTGGTCGCGCCGCCGGCGGGAACGCGGTATTCCTCCAAGGCGTCCCACGTGCCGCAGTCGGGGCACTTGCCCATCCAGCGTGGCTGAACGTTGCCGCAGACGCGACAGAGGAATTGCACCGAAGCCTTGGCCATG
>JBBRGB010000215.1:0-5987 GCA_038241095.1 Phycisphaerales bacterium | reverse complement strand
GGGGCCGGGGTGAGAGAAGTGAAGAAGCGCTAAACGCAAGCTTGGCGGGCGGCGATGGGGTGGAGTTGGATCGGTTGGCGTTTTGGCGGCATTGCTTGGCGGTGGCGACGGCGGCGGAACAACTGGCGGCGGCGGCCAACGCGCCAGACCTGCGGCCAGGCGAGGCCTTTGTTTGCGGACTACTCCACGACTTGGGCAAAATGGCCTTGGACTACGTCCTGCCCAAGAGCTACGGCCGAGTCCTGGAACTCGTCGAACTCAACCAAGGCAACATCACCGAGTTTGAGCGCCGCATCATCGGCATGGATCACCACACCGCCGGCAAACGCCTGGCCGAGCAGTGGCAACTGGCGCACGTGGTGCAGGACTGCATCTGGCTTCACGGCTCGCCCTTCGACATGCTGCCCCGCGTGGGCCATCGCCGCATGATCGGCTTAATTAGCTTGGCGGACTTGATCGTTCGCCGCAACCACTTGGGCTACAGCGGCAACTTCTCCTTCGGCCTCGATCCGGCGCATCTGGCCGAGGCCTTGGGGCTGGACATGGCCACGGTCAATCGCGTGGCGGCGGGCCTGCACCTCGAACTCGAGCGCCGTTGTGCTTCGCTGGGCCTCACCGCCGAGCCTTCGCACGAGCTTTACATCCGCTCGATTCAGCAGGCCAATCAGATGCTCGGCAGGCTCAACGCGGTGCTGGAGCGCCGCAGTCGCAGTTCAAGCCGACAGGGTCAACTGCTTGACGCCATCACCACGTTTCACGCCAGCGCCATGCCCGGTCGTGGCGTGGAGGATGTGCTGGCTTCGGTGGTGCAGAGCGCCTCATCGGTGCTGGGCAAAGGATTTTTCGCCACCATTCGGCAAAGCTCCACCGGGCCGTGGATCGTCAGCCAGTTCAACGAGGATGGCCGCGCCACGCACAGCCAGATCATCGAGACGCCTTCGAGCTGTCCTGACCTGCGTTCGATCGACGCTTCGCAGCCCGCGGCCATCAACATCATGGGCATCATGCCTTGGATCGTGGACTTCATGAGCGAAGCGCCAGACCTGCGGCAAATGCGGGTGCTGCCCTTGGGATGCGGCTGGGGCACCGCGGCCCTGCTCTTGCACGACCGCCCGGTGTTGCCGCCGTGGCAGCAGTTGCTGGCGCTAAGCAGTTCATGGGGCGCGGCCATTGCCTCCGCGTCGCAACACGATGGCGCACGACGACTCGGCGAAGAACTGGCCGACGCAAATCGCGCCTTGGCGCAAACGCAGGATCGCTTGTTACAGGCCGAGAGCATGGCGCGGGTCGGTGAAATGGCGGCCGGGGCGGCCCATGAAATGAACAACCCGCTGACGGTCATCTCCGGTAGGGCGCAACAACTTGCCCAGTGGAGTGCCGCCAACAGCCGCGAACAACAAGCGGCCCAGGCCATCGTTGTCCAGGCTCAACAACTCAGCGACCTGATCACCGGCATGCGGATGTATGCCGACCCACCCACGCCCAAGCGGCGCATGGTTCCGTTGGACGCCATGCTCAACAACGCCGTGGCCTCCGCCCGCCAGCAGCCCGACATTCCCAAGGCCCTGGAGGATTTGGAACTGGCGATCCGTCTGCCTGACACGCCGCAGGATGTATTACTGGACGATGAACTTATCGGGCTGGCGATTTCGGAGCTGGTTCTCAATGCCGTGCAGGCCCCGCCGCGTTCGAGTGTGAAGGTCAACGCCCGGATCGACGCCCCGCGCAAGCGACTGGTCGTGGAAGTCATTGACGACGGCCCGGGGATGACCGAGCACACGCTGTCGCACGCGATGGATCCCTTCTTCAGCGCCAAGACCGCTGGGCGGCGCACGGGCCTGGGGCTGCCCCGCGCCTGCATCATGGCCGCCAGCCACGGCGGGCGGGTGGAGTTGCGCAGCGTGGTGGACAGGGGAACCACGGCAACTTTGATTGTGCCACTCGATTCACCCGCCTGAAGAGCCGATGCAAAGACAACCAGGTCGTTTGTTGACCTGCGGGAAACGAAGCTCGCGGCCGGGGGCGTTGTATCACGTGTTCCAAAGACGAATCGCTGTGCCAGACGCCACGGAGAAATCAGTGCCACGATCCACGACCAAAACCCGCGCTCCGCGCCGCGCCACGATTGAAACGAAACAGGTTGCCACCAAGGCGACTGCCCCGGCGGTCAAGCGAAAACTTGACGTGCTGTTGGTGGGCGTGGATGCCGCCACGACGGATTTGATTGGCAAGGTGACCATTGCCTTGGGATTGAAACCGCGAACCTGCGATGGCATCGGCGCGGCAAAGGCGGAACTGTCCAAGCGGCAGGCCGACCTGATGATCGTCAATGCCACCCAGCCCGATGGCGCGGCACTTGGGCTGGTGCGTGAGTTGACGCGGGGACGTCAAACCGTGCCGGCACTGGTGCTCACCGGCGAGCCGACCCTGCAAGGCGCGGTGGAGGCGATGCGCGCCGGGGCGATGGATTACTTGGCTTTGCCGTTGAGCGCCGATGAGTTGCGCAAGCGACTCGATGCGGCGGTGGGGCGGTTGAACGCTCAGCGCCGCCACAGCGACAAGTTACGTCGCCTGCGTGGCATGTGCCACAAACTCAACCACTCCCGCCGGGAAATGTCCGAGCAGGTCAACGTTCTCTGCGGCGATCTTGTCGCGGCTTATCAGGACCTGGCCGACCAGATGCAACAGGTGTTGCAGTCCACCGAGTTCAACGCGGTGATTCGCAATGAATTGGACCTTGAGCAACTGGTGCGCAAGACCTTGGAGTATTTGCTGGACAAGGTCGGCCCGACCAATGCGGTGATTTTCCTGCCCGCCAGTTCGGATGAGTATTCGCTGGGCGGGTATGTGAATTACGACTGTGATTCACAGCCTTCGGAGATTCTGTTGGAGCAGATGGGGGACGTGGTCGCGCCGCGCATTGCGGAGAAGTCGGGGTTGATTCACATCACCGATGACAGCGCCATGCGCGAGACATTTGGCGAGGACTTCGACTTGTTGCGTGGCAGCCAATTGCTGGGCGTGACCTGCGTGCATGAGGAGGAGGCGCTGGCGGTGGTGTCGCTGTTCCGCGACGGTTCGGAGCCGTATGACGATGCCGCGACCGACATGCTCACTGGCGTGGCCTCCGCGCTGGGGACGGCTTTGGCGCGAATCATCCGCGTTCATCACCGAGGCAACCCCGCAGCGCTGGAATAATAATTCGCTTGGCTCTGACTATCAGCCGCGACGTCCTCGTCGCGCGTCTTGAAAACACCGGGGGCTGACGCCCCTCGGCTCCGACGTGACGCAAATCACGGCGAATCCAGCAGCAGGTCTTCCTCTTCATCCATGCCATTGAGGTCCGGCCCCGCCGTTTCCGTGCTGGCCGGGGCGTTTTCCATGCTCGTCGGCAGTGTCAGCATGAACACCGTGCCCTGATCCGGCGTGCTTTCCACGCTGATCTCACCGCCATGTTCTTGGACAATTTTGTGCGTCACCGCCAAGCCCAGCCCCGTGCCGCGCTGGCCCTTGGTCGAGTGGAAGGGGCGGAACAACTGCTGATGTTCCTTGGCGTCGATGCCCTTGCCGTTGTCCGTCACGCGAATTCGCACCACATCGGCCTGCGTGTCGTAGCTGCACCGCAAGACCACCACGCCCGTCTCGGGCTCCACCGCGTCCAAGGCGTTGTTCAACAGGTTCAACACCGCTTGGTGCATGCCTGAAGGATCGACCGGCACGGGGGGCAAGTGCTGATCCAACTCGGTGATGATCGCCACCTTCTTGGCGTCAAACTGCCGCTGCATCAGTTCGACGATTTCCTGGAGCAGTTCGGGCAGGTTGGTCATTTCCAATTCGGGCTTGCGTCGTTTGGAGAAGGCCAGCATGTTCATCGTCAGGCCGCTGATGCGGTCGAGGTTGCGGGCCACGATTTCCCACCCGCCGCCGACGATCTTCATGTTTTCCTTGCGCAGGCCCAGTTCGACGACCTCCGCCCCGCCGCGCAGGCCTTGGATGATGTTCTTGATGGAGTGCGACAGCGAGGCGACGGTCTGGCCCACGGCCGCGAGGCGTTCGCGCTGCACGCGCTGGGCGTAAAGCATTTCGTTGTTGAGCGCCAAGCCCACCTGCACGCCGATGGCGGTGAGCAGTCGCAGTTGATCCTCGGTGTAGGTGTAGTTGGCGATTTGGCTGTCGAGATAGATGACGCCGAAGGTGCGGTCCTTGAACTTGATCGGGGCGCACAGGGCCGAGCGGATACCGTAACGCTGCACGCTGTCGCCGGTCGAAAAACGGCGGTCGCTCATGGCGTTGCTCGACAGCACGCCCTCGGCGTTTTTGAGCACGTGCTGCACAATCGTGCGACTGACGGTGATCTGGCCTTCCTGCTTGTCCTTGGGCGCCATGCGGTGCCGCACCACCACCGGATCGGGCCGATCCGTGGGGCGGTTCTGCAAGAGAATGAATCCCCGGTCGGCCTGGAAATATTCGAAGACCACGTTCATCACCGCGTCAAGCAGCGGTTGACGATCGGTGACGGTGCCGATGAGGGTGGTGAGCTCGTAAATGACCTTGAGTTGCAGCACCGCGGCTTCGGAAGGCTCGGGCACGGCCATGATCATCGAGTCGTCATTGCTGGCCGCGGTGGCCTCGACGTGGGAGTCGATCTCACCGGGCTTGGCCACGCGCACGCCGAAGGGCCGCTCGGCCTTAGGCGCTTCGCGTCCCAGAACGAAAAGCGTGTTGCCCGTGCGGATCTGATCTCCTGGTTGCAGCAGTCGGCGATCCACCACTCGCTGGCCGTTGACCCATGTGCCGTTGGCGCTTTGCAGGTCGCGGATGAACCACCGGCCATCGTCGGGCGTCAACTCGGCGTGGCGGCGGGAAATCGTCTGATCCGCCAAGGGCAGTGATTCACTGCTGCGGCCGATCATCTGCGGCTCGTTGAGCGGCAGCACAAAACGCCGACCCTTGTCAGGCCCTTTTAACACCGTCAAAATCAGCATAAATCACTTCTTCTCGTAAACATCCTCACTTCACTGACATCCGCCGCTCCCAGACTTTCAGTTGCTCCGTGAAGCCACTGACACCGGCGTTGCCGGAGGTCTGGTAGCGTTTGACCACGTTGGCCGCGCCGAGCCACTGGCTGACATCGGTGTCGATCTTCGGCTCAATGGCCCGCATCTTTTCCAGTGGCATCTTCGCCAAGCTCTCAACACCTTGGGCCTCGCACTCACGCACGATGCGCCCGACGGTTTGGTGCGCCGTGCGGAAGGGCACGCCCTTGGTCACCAGGTAATCCGCCAAGCTGGTGGCGTCCAAGAATCCGCGATCCAAGGTGGCGGCAATGCGTTGCTCGTTGAAGCGGGTCGTGGCCACGATGCGGGTGGCCATTTCCACGCAATCGCGCACGGTGTCGAAGGCGGCAAAGACGTGCCGCTTGTCCTCTTGCAAATCGCGGTTGTAGGCCAGGGGCAGGCCCTTGCACATGGTCAACAGCGCCATGAGGTTGCCGTACACGTTGCCGCAGCGGCCGCGGATGAGTTCGAGCATGTCGGGGTTGCGTTTCTGGGGCATCATCGACGAGCCGGTGGTGTAGCGGTCATCGAGGGTGATGAAGCCGAACTCGCTGGTGCAATAGATGATCCACTGCTCGGCCCAGCGGGAAAGGGTCATGGCGACCATCGCCAGGGGATAGACGAAGTCCAAGGCCGCGTCACGGTTGGCGGTGGCGTCGATGGGGTTGGAGGTCGGCCCGCCCAGCGAGGGCAAGGCGTCGGCGACGGCTTGGCGATCCAAGGGCAGTCCGCTGCCGGCCACCGCGCCGGAACCCAGGGGGTTGCGGGGCAGGATGGTGCGGATGGAAATCAATCGGCGTTCGCAGCGGCTCATGGCCTCGACCCAAGCCAGCAGTTCGCCCCCGGCGACGATGGGTTGCGCCCGTTGCAGGTGCGTGTAGGCGGGCATGACAATCATGCCGTCGCGCTTGGCCAGCCCGATGAAGGCCG
>JBBRGB010000214.1:0-6225 GCA_038241095.1 Phycisphaerales bacterium | reverse complement strand
TGGGGCATCCTTGTGATGGATGACCTTGCCAGTGTCATGTCCAAGGGCGGGAGTGGGAGAACTTCCGGGGGGGCTTCCGGGGGCGGGGGCGGGGGGGCGGCCATCGTCTTTGACTTCGCCGCGCAGAGTTTCGATGGCGTGGGGCAGAATGTCGAGCAGGGCTTCGAGCGATTCGGTCGCGCCGCGCTGCGAGCCGGGCAGGTTGATGATGAGCGTGTGGTAGATCGTGCCCGCCTCGCCACGGGAAAGATAAGCGCGGGGCGTCTTGGCCATGCAGCGCAGACGGATGAGTTCCATCAGTCCATTGTGCCGACGTTCGAGAACATCAAGGGTTGCTTCGGGCGTGACATCGCGTGGTGCCAAGCCCGTGCCGCCGGTGGTCAGCACGAGATCGGGTTTCGGCTTGTCGGTTGCCCATGCCCGCAGTTGGCTGGCGAGTTGTTGACGGTCATCGGGCAGACAAACGGTGGCGACGATTTGGGCGTGAAGTTTCTCCACGCACATCGCGGCCAAGGCCGGGCCGGAGGTGTCGATTGTGTGCCCGCGCGAGCAGCGGTCGCTGGCGGTGAGGATGGCGACGCGAATGGGCGTCATGGATTTTCCTTGGCGTGGAAGTCGCCGCTTTTGCCGCCGGTTTTTTCGAGTAAACGAACGCCCTCGATCACCATGTTTTTGTCAATCGCCTTGCCCATGTCGATGACGGTTAACGCCGCCACGGCCACGGCGGTCAAGGCCTCCATCTCCACGCCGGTTTTCCAAGTCGTCCGCGCCTCGGCCCGCAACAAAACACTCTCCCCTTCGAGCGTCGCCCGCACGTCCACCATGTCCAGCGGCAGCGAGTGGCAGAGGGGAATCAACTCGTCGGTTCGCTTGGCCGCGGCGATGCCCGCCAGCCGCGCCACTTCCAGCAAGTTGCCCTTGGCCACCTGATTGGCGGCGATGGCCTTGGCGAGTTCGGCGCTGATGCGCACCCGCCCCTGGGCCACGGCCCGGCGAACGGTCGCGGGCTTTTGCCCGATGTCCACCATCCGCGCCCGCCCGGCGTCATCCATGTGGGTCAGTTCGTCAACCATGCGTCGGACTCCAAGCGTAAAACGGCCACGGCCCAGAGCCGCCTTGATTGGGAGGGATTTCAACCACGCCATCACTTCGGGCGGCACTGATGATGTCGCCTGAACCGCGGGTGGCGACGAGTTGGACTTCGCCATCGCCAGTGAGCCGCACGGGGCGGAACCAATGCAGGCCCAGGCGTTTGTCATCGGCGTTGACCACCCGCGCTAACGGCGGCGGCGGCTCGATGACGGCGTGGCCCGCCAAGTGCCGCAGCAACGGCAACGCGAGGCGACGGGCGGTGGTCATCACCGAAACCGGATTGCCGGGCAGGCCCACCACCACCTGACCCTCCGGGCCGATGGCGCCGAGCACCGGCTTGCCGGGACGGATCGGCAACTTGTGAAAAACGATGCGGCAACCCAACTCACTCAGGGTCGCGGGCACGTAGTCGTAATCCCCCATCGACACCCCACCCGTCAGCAGCAGGGCATCGCTTTGGCGCAGGGCTTGGTCAATGGCGCTTTTGAGTCGCGCCGGATCGTCGGGCACTTGGCTGATGGATTGGCAATCGATCCAACGCAGCTCCGCGAACATCGCCGCCAAGGCCGGGCCGTTGCCGTCACGCAGTTGCCACGGTTCGACGGTTTCTCCAACATCGTGAATCTCATTGCCGGTGACGATCACGGCCAATCGCACACGCTGGTGGACGCGGGGCGTTGCGATGCCGAAGGAGGCCAAGGCCGCGGCGATGGGGCTGGTGATCGACACCCCGGCGGGGACGACTGTTTCGCCAGCCGCGCCGTTTTCGCCACGACGACGAATGTGCTGCCCGGCCGCGACTTTCAGGCCCGGCGGCCATTGGATGCGTGTGGGATGCTCCATGACTTGCTCGCGCGGGATGACGGCATCGCAGCCCGGCGGCACGGCCCCACCGGTGAAAATGCGCAAGGCCGCGCCGGTGGGCATCGCAGGTGACGACTGGCCAATGGAGACTTCACCCGCGACCGCCAAGGCATCGCCTTGCAGGTCGGTGAGTCGCACCGCGTAACCATCCATGGCGCTGACATCGCAGGCGGGACTGTGACGATCCGCGACGATTGACTGGGCCAGCACCCGGCCAGCGCAATCACGCAGCGGGAGTGATTCGATGGCCGTGGGATTGAGCAACCCGCGCATGGCCGCGATGGCGGCGTGAGGCGAGTCGCAGGTGAACGCGGGCTTGCTCGCCACGGGGCTGGTCGTCGCTGCCTTGGGTGCCACACAGCATCCCGACAGGGTGCTGTGTGTCGATTGACCCTGTGGGTTCGATTTTGAGAAATCTTGAGCCATGCCACGCGGGTCGTTGCCCTTGAATGCTTGACCCGTGGCCAGACACACAGCACCCGAAGCGGGATGCTGTGTGGCACCCGGTCGAGCGTCTTTGGCCAGCACGGGCCGCTTCCAGATCGGCACGTCGCGCTTCAGGCGGTCGATGACCCAGTCCATCGCCGCCAGCCCTTCCTTGCGATGCGCTGAGGCGATGCGCAAACGAAACGAACACTGATGATTGGCGACCAAGCCCCGGCTGTGTTCGACGCGAACCCCCATCAAGGCGAAGCTTTCCATCGCCTCTTGCGCCAGCCGGAGCAATTCGCGTTGCGCCATGGGGTCATAGGTTTCATACTTCAGTCCCGCGATGGGTTGATCCGCCTCGGTGGGCCGCACCACGCCCTCGAAGCAGGTCACCGCGCCAGCGCCTTGGACGTGCCAAGGCCTGGCCAACTCAAGCGCGCCGTTGTGGATGGTCACGTCAAGGTTCATCCGCCACTCACCAGTCCGATGATCGCCAGTTCATCCCCCGGCCGCACCACCGTCTCTGCGGCGACGCGCTCGCAGTTCACCGCCAGCATGGCGTGCGCCAACAACGGGCGCAGCGCCGACTGTTGCTCGGCCAGCAAGGCCATGACCCGCGCCGCGGTGACGCCTGGGTCATCGGGCAAGCGAACCTCAACGCTGGAAGCTCCCACCGCGTCGGCAAAAGGGCCAAACAGCAGCACCTTGGCCGTCACTTGGGCCGTCGTCATGGCCGCTCCCCTTCGCCACGGTCGCGCTCGAATTGTTCATGGGCCCAACTCCAAGCCACCACGGTGCGGGGAAAGCCGATGGTGTTCATCCCCAGCACAATCGCCTGTTCGATCTCCGCCACGCTGGCACCGGCTTCGCTGGCGCGACGAACATGCGAGCGCAAGGCCGATTCCAGCCCCGCGCCCAGACTGATGCCGATCTTGATTAAGGCGCTGGTCTTGGCGTCCAAGTGACCCTCGGCGTCGATGGCCTTGGCGGTGGCCTCGTGGTTCTCGACGAGTTGGGGAAAGCGCTGGGCGAAGCGCTTAAACGTGCCGGGCAGTTTGCCGGCCTTTGCCGCGTGAACTTGCTTTGCCGCACGGCCGGGCTTTGACGAAGTGGCGCGGGGTTTCATGGGCATCATCAGCCTCCGAGGATGGTCATCTGCGTGAAGCCCGTCACCGGATGCTCCGCCGCCTTGTGGCTCAAGGCTTCACGCAACACGGCATCAAGGGCGTCGGGATCGAAAGCCCCGCGCAGGACGTCGGCGATGTTACCGCGCGGCTTGTCCATGAGGCAGGGATAAACATCCCCCGCCGCAGTGATGCGAATGCGATTGCAGGCGGCGCAGAAGTTGCAACTCATCGGCGTGATGAAGCCGACGGTGACCTCGTGACCCGTGTCGAGCGTGAGGCGATGCCGTCGCGCCGAGTCGTGGCCTTGCTCCAACTCGACCCACTTCCGGGCAATCGGTTCAAGACGCAATCGCATCTCCTGGGCGCTGACATAACGTCGGCCCCACTGACCCGCCAGCGGTCCCATCGGCATCAGTTCTATGAAGCGAATCTCCAGCGACCTTGCCGCCGCGAAGCGCACCAGATCGGGAATCTCCGCATCGTTGTCACCGGCGAGGATCACACTGTTTAACCGGATCGGGGCCATGCCCGACTCCATCGCCGCGGCGATTCCCTCGATGACCCTGGCCGGGCCTTTGACGCCGGTCATGCGGGCGAACGTTTCGGGCCGCAGCGAGTCCAGCGAGATGTTGACCCGCTTCAACCCCGCGCGGGCCAGTTCCTGCGCTTGCCGTGGCAGGGTCAAACCATTGGTGGTCATCGCCAAGTCGTCAATGCCCTCGACGCCGGCGAGACGTTGGACAATTTCCAGCAGATCCGTCCGCACCGTCGGCTCGCCACCGGTGAGACGTACCTTGCGCAGGCCCCAGCGGTTGACCAGGTGCCGCACCAGTCGCTCGATGGTCGCCGGCGACATGGTTTGATCGGTGGGCAGGTGGTCGATGACGGCGGGTCGGCAATAGGCGCAGCGCATGGGGCAGGCCGGCGTCAGCGACAGCCGCAGATAGCCGATTCCCCGGCCCAAAGAATCGCTGAGCGTGGGCGCCGCGACGCGCAGGTCGTTTTGCAGGAGGTTGGAAACCATCACGCCGGCCTCCCGATGAATCGCGACTTGGCCCCGCCAACGAGTTGCGCCAGCAGCCCCAGGAACGTCAAGCCCCACGCCAACCACGCGACGAAAATGAAGTAGTGGGGAATCACATGCAGGAACGGGGCGTCGAGCACATTGGCAAGTCGGAAGGTGCAGACGGTGTACATGCCCAAGGGGAAGACCGCGCCCCAATACAGCGGGTCATAGCGCAGCGGAAAGCGGCGATAGACATGCCGCCAAGCGCCCAAGGTGATGAGCATGGGAATCCACCAAGTGGCCGTGGCCCAGAAGGAAAGCGTCACGCCTTTGATGAAAGGCATTAACTCGACAATGAACGGGCTGTGCGATTTGGCGTCGATGAGAAACGTGCCGGCCAGGGTGGAGATGGCGACCGCCCCCATGTTGATCCAGTAGGGTGGTGCCAAGTCGGCGGGATTCATTTCAAAAAAGGTGTAACGATAGAAGATCATCGAGATCAGCCAGATGTAGAGCATCCCGCCGCCCAGCCACATGACCAGGCAAAAGAAGAGCACCGGTTCGCCCCAAGCGCCGAGACCGGCGGACAACTGGCTGCCGAGAATCGAAACCGATTGCGCCGCGACCACCGCCACCAGCCACCCGCCGTTGAGGCCCTTGGTCAATACCGGTTTGACGGCTTGCACCGTCAGCAGGGTAAAGACGCCGTAGATCAGCACCACCCACAGGGCAGTGCCCAAGTACCACAAACCAAGGGCGATGCTCGGCAGTTTGGCGATGACGACAAACTGGCTGCCCAGCACGCAGGTTCCGGCGATCATGGTGAAAAAGCCGACGCCCCGCGCGTGGCTGGCGAAGTCCGCCCGCATGGCAGCGCCGTGGCGAATGGCACGGGCGACAAAGAGCAGCCAAAGAATGATGTAAGCCAACACGTTGAGATAAAACAGCGCCCAGGCGATCGCCTTAAACTCCAGGAGAAAGGAGGCGATGGAGACAATGCCCGTGGCCATCACCAGCGCGAAATAAGCCGGATGCAGCGTTTGCAGCGGTGAGGGGGCGGACTGATCGACTGGGACGGCGGGGCTTGCGGTCATTGTGGATTTTCAAGTTTGTGTAAGTAGCGCAGCAACCCGACATTCAGTGCCAGACAAAGCAGACTGGCGATGCCCGCGGCCCAGACGACGCTGTTGTCGCCGCCGAGAAAAGCGTGAACCGTCGCGGTGATGAGCCAGATTTGGCAGATCACCAGGATGAGGATGAAGCAGACCATGCCGTACACCACGGCCGTGCGCTGGGGACGGGAAAAGTGCTCTTGTTGGCTCATGTGCTTAACTCCACCCCGGTGGCATAGATGACGCCGTCGCGGGTTTCCAAGGTGATGCGGGGCAAGGGCCGGCGCGGCGGGCCGGCCAAGGGTTGACCGGTGCGGGCGTCGAAGTGGCCGTGGTGGCAGGGGCAGACGAACTGGCCCTTGGGCAGATCGGGAATGACCGCGCAGGAGAGGTGCGTGCATTTCTGACCGAAGGCCACGAGTTTGCCATCATCGAGCCGCGCCAGCAGGCAAGACTCGCCGGGAGTGGGATAGTCAAAACGAATCACCCGCCCCACGCCGACTTCGTCCACCGAAGCGATGGGCATCGGCTCGTGTTTGCGTTGTGAAGCGCGGGCGATGCTCTGGCCGATGAGCGTGGCCTGGCCGACGACCAT
>JBBRGB010000213.1:0-6242 GCA_038241095.1 Phycisphaerales bacterium | reverse complement strand
CAGCGGGCCTTGCGCTTGTTCCGCGGCGTAACCTACGGCATGCCGGTGCAGCTCAATGAGTTTGTGACCGTCACGTTCCACGATGCCGGGCACATCCTGGGTTCGGCCATGCTCGATCTGCAGGTCCACGAGGAGGGACGGGTTCGTCGTCTGGGGGGAGAAAAGGGGTCGGGGGGGAGAAAAGGGGTCGGGAGTCATTGTTTGGCCTTTTGCGGGGAAGAAAAGGGGTCATAAGCCTATTTGCTTCTCAGGTCATTGTTTGCGCAGACGTCATGTTCCGCAAGTTCCGTTTCACGTCTGACGGCATAGTTTACCACGTCATGAATCGGTGGAAGGTGGGAAAAAGGCTTCTGGCCCTTCCTTCGCAGGGGCGTGGACGGCTTGACCCGTCCCATTGGTTGGGCAGCATTCGTGGCGTCGGCGACTTAGATTTCCATCTCCATTGAACCTTTGCCCATCGCCACGGCGTTTCCATTCATAAACCCTCATGGAAAACCGCTTGTCAACCATTAAGTTCATTTCTGCCCTCTGCCTGCTGATTCCCTTGGCGGGCTGCGCTTCGCCCTTTGCCGCCGACCAAGGCGAATCTTGGCGCGGGCGCGGGGGCGGGGGTGACACGGCTGCACGCCAAAGGCTCGATCCCGCTGTGGCTTACGATGCGGGGCGAACGGCGGCGGAGGCGGGCGGGACTTCAGGGGGGGCCGGGGGTTCCGAGGCTGGCGTGTTACCGGAAGATGCTGGTCTGGATGATTATGTCGCCTTGGCCTTGGCACGCAACCCCGCCATTCGCGTCGCGGAGCATCGCATCCAGCGGCTGGGTGCCCGCGTGCCGCAGGTGACTTCGCTGGATGATCCCATGTTCCAGATCGCCCCCTTTGGCGACATGGCCGAGACGGCCGCGGGGCAGGTGGGGTTGATGACCACGGTGAGTCAGAAGCTGCCGTTCCCCGGCAAACTGGAGACCCGCGGGCGCATCGCCGGGCAGGACGCGGCGATGGCCGTGCAAGACCTGCGGCAGACTCGTTTGCGCATCGTCGCGGAGGTTCGCCGGGCGTATTGGAGTTATTACTTCACGACCCGCGCCTTGGAAACGACCGGGGAGAGCCGCGGGTTTCTCGATCAGTTCCGTCAGATCGCCGAGGCTCAATACAAGGCTGGGGAACGTTCGCAGCCCGATGTGCTGCGGGCCTATGTGGAGCTGGGCAACCTCGATGGCGAGTTGATCACCCTGGGCCAGCGGCAGGCGACGGCGCGGGCCATGCTCAATACCTTGATGGATCGGCCGCTGGATGCGGCGCTGTCGGAGCCGCCCGCCGTCAAGCCGCGGCAGCCTGGTGAACTGACGTTGGAAATCGACGCCCTGCTCCAAGCGGCGGCGGCGAACAATCCCGCCATCGCCAAGGTGCGGGAGCGCATCGAGCAGGCCCGGCAACAGCGGAAACTGGCGAAGCTCAACCGCTGGTCCGACCTGACCATCAGCGCCACTTTCAATGCCGTGGACGACACCGGGCTGTCGATGGCCGCCAACGGGAAGGATCAGTGGTGGCTTGGGTTTGGGGTCAATCTGCCCATCTGGTTTGAGAAGTATCAAGCCGCCGAACGCGAGGCTTTGGAAGGGATGTTGGAAAGCGGCGCGGAGTTGGAGGCCCAGCGCAACGGCGTGGCCTTTGAGGTGCAGGAGGCGTACCTGAAAGTGCAGGCGCAGCGGCGGCTTGTCGAACTGTTTGACACCACCATCATTCCCCAGGCCCGCCAGACGGTCGAGGCCTCCTCCAGCGGCTACCGGGCAGGGAGCGTGGACTTTCTGACGCTGATGGATAACTGGCGCAAACAGGTGAATTACCAACTGATGTACCACCGCGCCTTGGCGGAGATGGAACAGGCCTTGGCGGATTTACGGAGAGTGGTGGGGGAGTAGTGTTAAGAATTAAGAATTAAGAATGAAGAAGTAAGAATTGAGAATTGAGTATGGAAATCGGAAGGTTTAGTGTACCGCTGTATTGGGAGAATTGGTATGAGTGAGACAGATACATCCTATGAGACTCCCACGGCCATTCGCTGGTGGGTATTGGTGTTGGTTGTTCTGGCGGTGACAGTATCGATAGTGATTGGGGCGATCTTTGCCGCGCCTTTGCGAAGCGGGTTTTTGCGGGCGGGCGGACTGTTGGGCGTGGGGCACGATCATGGTGACACGACCGTGGCCGTCACCGATGAATCGGGCAAGGTTCAATACTACACCTGCGGGATGCACCCTTGGGTCATCCTGCCCAAGCCGGGCGACTGTCCCATCTGCCACATGAAACTCATTCCCCTGGATCCCGCCAAGTTCAGTGGGGAAATCGCCATTGATCCGGTGGTGGTGCGGAACATGGGCGTGCGCGTGGCGGAGGTCGTGACCGGCCCGCTGCGCAAGACCATTCGCACCGTGGGCAGCGTGGATTACGATGAACAGAGTGTGCGCGATGTGAATATCAAGACCGCGGGTTGGATTGAAAAGCTGCATGTCGATTACGTGGGGGCCAAGGTGCAGGCTGGCGATCCCCTGCTGGAGCTCTATTCGCCGCAACTGTTCGCCGCCCAGGAAGAATATCTACTGGCGTTAAAGAATCAGAACACACCGGGGAGCAAGAGCCTATTGGACGCAGCCCGCACCCGTCTTTCATACTTTGACGTGACCAAAGAACAGATCGAGCAACTGGAAAAGCGGGGACAACCCGAAAAGACCATGACCATCCGCAGCCCATACGCCGGCGTGGTCATCGCCAAGCACGCCAACGAGGGCATGAAGGTCGATCCGGGAATGCAGGTTTATCGCCTGGCCGACTTGTCGAAAGTATGGGTGCAGGTGACGTTGTATGAATATCAACTTCCATACCTGGAAGTGGGAATGAAGGCCAGCATGACATTGGCCTACATTCCCGGCCAGACCATCCAAGGCAAGGTGATTTACATCTATCCCTATCTCGACAAAAAGACCCGCGAGGTACAGGTACGCTTGGAGTTTGACAATACCGACGGCCAGCTCAAACCGGGCATGTTCGCCAACGTGGAGCTGAGCAACACGCTGGCCCAGGAGGCGACGCTCGCACCGCGCACGGCCATCATCGACACCGGTCAACGTCAGGTGGCGTTTGTCAGTTTGGGAGAAGGTAAGTTCGAACCACGCGAGGTGCGGCTGGGGATCGAGACCGGCGACGGCATGGTACAGGTGCTTTCAGGCCTTATGCCCGGGGAAAAGGTTGTCACCTCCGGCCAGTTCCTGCTGGACTCGGAGGCCAACATCCGTTCCGCGTTGGCCAAAATGATACGCGGCGATTCGCCTGAATGAGCGCGATGGAAGTTACACAGATGAACACAGATGGGCACAGATGAACACGGATAAATACATGAAAACGGATGCTGTCCTTATGGTCGGAACGGAACCACGCAGAATGAATAGCCACTAACTATCCGTATCCATTCCGAATCTGTGTTCATCTGTGCCCATCCGTGTTCATCTGTGTAAAAATAGAATACAGAAGAGACAACCGAAAATGGTCGCCAAACTGATTCACTGGTGTGTCCACAATCGCGCCATGGTGCTGCTCCTGGCGGCGCTGCTGGTCGTCGGCGGCGTCTGGTCGGCGCGGAACATCACCATCGACGCCATTCCCGATCTGTCGGATGTCCAAGTCGTCATCCGCACCGAGTTCGCCGGCCAAGCGCCGCAGATCGTCGAAGACCAAGTCACCTACCCCTTGACCACGGCCATGCTGGCGGTGCCTTACGCCGAGGTGGTGCGCGGCTACAGCATGTTCGGCACCTCCTTCGTTTACATCATTTTCAAGGACGGCACCGATCTCTACTGGGCACGCTCACGGGTGCTCGAACAACTCAACACCGTCTCCTCAAGACTACCTCCCGGTGCCGCGCCGCAACTTGGGCCTGATGCCACCGGGGTGGGATGGGTATTCCAATATGTATTGACCACCGGCCCGTACTGCCCGCGTCACCCCCAAGGCCTCTGGCACGATCCCGTGACCGACGCTTGGTACGCCGAGTTGGCGCAGGCCCCCGATGAACCGGCCATCCGCGACAGACTCATTCACCAGCGCGTCTTTGCACAAGAGCAAACCGTCTGCCCCTTGGACGGCGGGCCGCTGGCGCAACCGGATCAAGATTTGTCCGACCTGCGCGGGTTGCAGGATTGGTTTCTCCGCTATGAACTCACAGCCGTCAACGGCGTGAGCGAAGTCGCTCCCTTGGGCGGGTTCGTCAAGCAGTATCAAGTCGTCGTCGATCCCGTCAAACTTCAGGCCTACAACCTGCCGCTGGCGAAAGTGAAGATGGCGGTGGCGCGTTCGAATCTCGATGTGGGTGGTCGGCTCATCGAGCAGAGCGAAACGGAATACATGGTTCGCGGCCTGGGCTACCTGGGCGGCCTAAGCAGCGCGGAACTCGCCTCGGCCCGCGAGCAGGGACTCTCCATCGAGACGTTGCGCTCGCAACGGGCGCTGGAAGAACTGCGCAAGATCGCCTTGGGTGCCAACGATGAGGGCACGCCGATTTACCTGGCGGATGTGGCCGAGGTGCGCCTCGGGCCGGAGATTCGCCGGGGCATCGCCGAGTGGAACGGCCAGGGCGAAGTCGTCGGCGGCACGGTGGTGATGCGCTTTGGCGAGAACGCGCAAAGAACCATCGAACGGGTCAAAGAAAAACTGCGCGATCTGGAAACCGGCCTGCCCGCCGGCGTCGCCATCCAAGTGGCCTACGACCGCAGCGACCTGATCGAGCGCGCGGTGAAAACCGTGTACGACACGCTGACGGAAGAAGTCATCGTGGTCTCGCTGGTGATTCTGCTGTTTCTGCTCCACGCCCGCAGCGCCATGGTGGCGGCCTGCGTGCTGCCCATCGGCGTTCTGGTGACGCTGTCGATCATGTACGCCCTGGGGGTCAACGCCAACATCATGAGCCTGGGTGGCATCGCCATTTCCATCGGCGTGATGGTCGATTCCTCCATCGTCATGGTGGAAAACGCGCACAAGCATCTGGAGCGCTTCAAGGAGGAGCATGGCCGTGAGCCAACCCCCCACGAACGCATCACCGTCATCGGCCAGGCGGCGGCGGAAGTCGGCCCCACCCTCTTCTTCTCCCTGCTCATCATCACCGTCAGCTTCCTGCCCATCTTCGTCCTGGGTCAGCAATCCGGCCGCATGTTCAAACCGCTGGCGATCACCAAGACCCTGGCCATGTCCGCCGCGGCAATGCTCGCCATCACCATCATCCCCGTGCTGATGGTTTATCTCATCAGCGAGCGCGTGGCCCCCAACGCCTGGTCACGGATCAAACAGTGGGCGCTTTATCTCACGCTTATTTTCATCCCCGCGGTGATTCTCTTGGCGCTCACCACGATGGCGCAAACCGGGCCGTGGCTGCGCGAACATCGCTGGTGGCTGGCGCTGGCGTGGGTGGTGGGCATGGGCCTGCTGATCCTGCCGCAGCGCATCTTCGCCGAGGAACGCAACCCCATCAGCCTGCTGTTGCAAAAACTCTACAACCCATTTTTCGTTTTCGTCATGCAGTACCGCTGGCTGACGGTCATCGCTGCCGCCGCGGTCATCGCCAGCACCATCTACCCCTTTAGCCAACTGGGCAGCGAGTTCATGCCACCGCTCGAAGAGGGCGATCTGCTGTTCATGCCCACGACCGATCCGGGCATCAGCATGACCAAGGCCGCCGAGCTGTTGCAGCAGACCGACAAGCTCATCAAGTCCTTCCCCGAAGTGGACACCGTTTTCGGCAAGGCTGGTCGCTCCGAGACGGCCACCGACCCCGCCCCGCCGAGCATGTTGGAAACCACCATCATTCTCCATCGTGACAAAAGCAAGTGGCGCACCCGGCCGGTGCAGCGTTTTTACGACGCTTGGCCGCATTGGGCCGCCTGGCTGCCGCGCAAGCTCGCGCCGCAAACCCGCGCCATCACCTTGGATGAACTCATCTACGGCTACGAAGTCCCCGATCCCCGGCCCAAAAAAACAGGCCAGAACATCCACGTCCCTGGGCTTAACGATGCCGTGCGCCTGCCGGGCCTCACCAACGCCTGGACCATGCCCATCAAGACCCGCATCGACATGCTTTCGACGGGCATCAAGACACCCGTCGGCATCAAGATCATGGGTGGCGATCTGAAGACCCTCGCCCGGATTGCGGGCGAGGTTGCCAACGCCGTCAAGACCGGCGCGGCGACCAGCCCCTACACCACC
>JBBRGB010000212.1:0-6271 GCA_038241095.1 Phycisphaerales bacterium | reverse complement strand
TACTGCGTGCGAGGCTCTTTGTGTTGCTCAAACTCCGCTTACTGCGTGCGCGGCTCTTTGTGGCACCGACTCTGGTTGTTAATTAGTATTTTACCATATGCCAATCGACTTGTCAAATCTACGTTTATTATCCACCGGTTTTCCACCGGTGGGGGCGAGTTATCCACTATTTTCAACCGGTATATATGCAGGAAATGGTCGATTTTGGTGATTTCTCGGCTCGAAAGCCCCCCCTCACCCCCATCCCACCCCCCTCTTGCCATGCCCCTGCCCACCCCCTACCCCCCTTCCCCTCGCCACCCATTTCAAAATGTACCTATATTTTTATATCTTTATACGATCCGTGACCCGATTTTGGCCTCGGCGGGTAGCCATAAAGGCAAGATATGGCGTATTGACTTATGGTTTTTGCGGACTTGATGAAAAGGGTAAAACAGGGCGATGACAAGGCGACGAACGCAGGTGGATTGGTGAGTGAGCCGAGCCATGAGCCGCGCACGCAGTAAGCGGTGCCTTGGCGAGCCGCGACCGTCAGGGAGTGGTGGGTTGCGTCGGGCGTTCGTTGCTCAGACTCCGCTTACTGCGTGCGCGGCTCTTTGTGTTGCTCAGACTCCGCTTACTGCGTGCGCGGCTCTTTGTGTTGCTCAAACTCCGCTTACTGCGTGCGCGGCTCTTTGGGGACCGCTCCATCACGGTTGCGGCTCGTGGGGTGGCGCTATTGTCGGCGGTGCCTGCGGAGCGGAGATGCGATAGAGCATTCGATTGAGCGTTGGCAGGCGGCCTTGGGGCGTGGCGCGGGCGGCCAAGGCTGGCGGCAGGTCGGTGGCCGGGGCCAGCAGGAAATAGTCGGGGTGATCTTGTGTCGCCTGCGCCAGTTGGGCCGCGTCCAAGGCTGGGATGCGCCGATCCGCGTAGAGCAGGAGAATTGGGTCGGGCTGGGAATGTCCGGGGGAATGTCCGGGGGCGTATCCGGGGGCGTATCCGGGGGCGTATCCGGGGGCGGGGCCGGGGGTTTGGAAACTGGTGGGAGCGGCCGCGTCCTCTTCCAACCAATAGAGCGGGGCGTTGCCCACCAAGCCGGCTGTCGCCATCGCCTGTTGTCGCAAGGATGTTTGCCCCAGCGGCCCGCGTGCCAAGGGGAAGGCGGAAGCGGTCATCAAGGCAAGGCTCCAAGCACACCAGACGATCATGGTGGTGCCCGGATATTCGCGGAGCATGAAGTGAACGCCCAGGAAGGTGAGGCTCAGCAAAGCCACGGCCATGCCCACTGCCGCGGGCCAGGGTACGGCTTGGGCAAAGGGATCGATGAGCATGATCTGGGCGTGGAAAAGGATCGGCAACCCGGTGGAAACGACCAACAGCAGCGTCAGGTGAACCCAACGGAAACGTCGCCAGGACTTGGCGAAGCGGCCTTCGGAAGCCAGCTCGGCATATTGGGAAAAGAGCTGCGCTAAGAGGACGGCCGCAGCGGGGAGGATGGGCAGCAACCCCCCCACTCCCGCCAGCCCCGCCACCCCACCCGTCGCTTCCGCCGCCGCCCCCGTCGGGACGCTCGATGGATTGGGCCCGGTTGCCATCGGCACCAGCATCAATCCCACGGTCACCATCAAGAGCCAGCTCACCGTGACCCAGAGTCGCGGGCGGTCGCCCTTGGAGGAAGCGCTGAATGGATGCGACAGGCCGACGAGTACCCAGACGGTCCAAGGCAGGAGCAGCAGCCCCAGCCAGGCGAAGCGTGGGCCGAGGTCCAGCCAGAGGTGCGACCAATCGGGCCAGAGTCGCAGCAGCCAGTATTGCCAGGCGTTGATTTCGATGGTGTGGATGAAAACGATCCACGGGGTGATGAGCAGCAGGCCGATGATGAAGGCGGCGACTCCGCCCAGGAGGTGGCCCAGGCGTCCGGGGCAGATGCAGAGGATGACGAGGATGGGAAGGGTGATGGTCAACAGCGCCACCGGCCCGGCGGTCATGAGTCCACCGGCAAAAGCGATGCCCGCCAAGCCCCAGCCCAAGCCTTGGCGCCAGAGGGAAGGGTGGGCTTTGAGCGGGCGAATGGCCCACAAGGCCGCGGCAAGCGCCACGATGGACAGCGACAGGTGAACGATGTCTCCGGTTGCCAGGCGGCCGAAATGGACGAACCCCGGCATGGCCAAGAGGCAGAGACTGGCCAGGAAGGCGGTGAGGTTGTTGCCCATCGAGCGCCCGGCCCAGAAGACCGCGGATAGGGCGATCAAGGCCCAAGCCACCGAAGATAGCCGGGCCACCGTGATGAGCGTTTCGTTGCCCATGGGCCCAAAGAACAGGTCGGCGACGGTGAAGGCGGTCAGGTGCGACCAAGTCAGCCCCGGTGAACCGATGATCTGCAATTGGCCGTTGTAGAAGGGGGTGAGCGGTTCGAGGCTAAACCAATGTCCACCCAGGCTCATCTCCCGCCAGGTGTGGATGGACTGCACCACCGCGCGGGCCTCGGCCTGGCTGACGACTTGGGGTTGTTGGATGTCCACCAGCAGAGGCACCAGCGCCGCCGCCAGGCAGGCAAAAAGCATCGCCAGAGCGGTAAGCCCACGTCGCTGCGATTGAGGTACTTCCAGGCTTCGCTTGCTTACCCCCGCGGACGGTTGGCCGGTGATGGCGGGGTTGGTCAGCACGGTGCTGGGGGGCACGTTGGCCGGCAAGAGGGGGTTGGAGTGTTGAGGGGAGGTAGCCACGACCTTGACCAGTCTAGCGATCCGTGGGTGTTTGAGCGCGTCCCGACGTAAGAAGAAAGCCACAAGTCAAGGTATTTTTTAGCCGCGGCGTTTCCGCTGCGCTTCAGCCGCCAACTTGGTTCGGCGCTTTGTACTGCGACGAGGACGTCGCAGCTAATAGGTGTTGCAACACGTTGATTTTTGATTTCAGGCGGGGCGTTGCAGCAGGGCGTGATAGCTGCCGTCTTGGTAGGCGGTGCCGCTGCCGCAGGGCATGAGGAGTTCTTCGTGGAGGAGGGTCGCGCCGTATTGGGCGACGACGCGGCGAATCTGGTGGGTGTTTTCTTCGAGTTCCAGACTGCACGTGGCGTAAAGCAGGTGCCCGCCGGGGGCCAACAGGTGCCAGGTGGCGTCGATGATTTGCTGTTGCAGCACGGTGAGTTTGTGCAGCGGGCTGGGGCCGAAACGATAGCGGGCTTCGGGGCGACGAGCGATGACGGCCGAGTTGCTGCAAGGCACATCCAAGAGCAATAGGTCCACCTTACGGTCGCCCAGAATCGCGGGCAGTTGCTCCATCGCCGTCACGGTCACCCGCGGGCGGTCGGCGAGGGCTTGCCGCAGGGTTGCGAGTCTTACGGGGTCGCTATCGGTGGCGATGATGTCGGTGTTGGGATGCAGGGCGGCAAGTTGACGGGTCTTGGTACCGCGGCCGGCGCAGTAGTCGAGGATCAGACGGGGCACGAGCTTGGCGGTGGAAACGATTGGCCGGGCCGCGGCCACGTCCTGCACCCGCCGCGCCGGGTCGGCCGCCAGCAGGGTTACCAGTTGATCGTGCGATCCCTCAAACACCGCAAAGCCGGGTTGCCCGTGCGGCGTTAAAAAAGGGGTCAGGAGCCTTTTTGATGGCGTGTCGCATGATGGCAAACAAAGACTTGCGACCTCTTTCATTTCCCCCGGACACACAGCACCCGAAACGGGATGCTGTGTGGCACCCTGCGTATCGCCACCCAGCGCCACGACCACCGGCGGGTTGAACGTCCCATGCCAGCACAACCGCGTCGTTTCCTCAGGCCCAAAATGCGCCAGCCAGCGTCGCACCAGTCTTCGCGGATGACTTGTGGCCACCGTCAAGTGCAGATCGAGTTTCTTGGCCGGGTCGGGCAGGCAAGGCTGTGACAGCGGAATCCAACCATGTTCCAGCGGCAGGCGGTCGGCGGCGGGTGTCCAAGTTTGGTCGTACACGGTGGCTTCGGGCAGGGCCGCGACTTTTCGCAGCACGGCATTGACCACCCCCGCCGCCCCTTCGCGCACCAGTCGCTTGGCGGAAGATACGGCCTCATCGACGACCGCGTGGCGGGGCAGGCGATCCATGAAAATCAGTTGCGCCGCACCCGTCAGCAGCACCCCCTGCAAGAGCGGCTCCATGTTGTGCAGCGGTTGGCGGAGGTGCAGATCCAGCAGGTATTCCAGCGTCAGCCAGCGTTGGAGCACCGTGCGATGAATGGCCGTGGCCAGCGCCCGGCCTCGCTCATCCAAGGCCGCCACGTCGGGTTCACGCGGCGTCATGTCACGGAACTCTTCGGCGGCCCGCGCCACCGCCACCGCCACCACCTCGCGGGCATTCAAAGTCAATTCACTGGGCGGCGTCACAACATTCATTTCATTGCGACGCCGGGGTCGGGGCCGGGGTGGGCTTGGATGGGATGTCGCCCTTGGGCGCGGTGGGAGGCGCGGTCGTCAACGCCTTGCGGACTTCCTCGAGCAACTGATCCACCTTGAACGGCTTGAACAACACCGTGGACAACCCTTCCTGGCTGGCGCGGACAATCGCGTGATGCGGGTCGTAACCAAAGCCCGTCATCAAAACCACCGGCAGCGTTTCGCTCATCCGCCGGGCACAGGCGAAAATCTCATAGCCGTTGCGATAGGGCATTTTGATGTCGGAGATCACCAGGTCGTACTCATGCTGTTCGAGCATGTTGCAGGCTTCGTAACCATCCTTGCAGATGGTGGTCTTGGCGCCGTACTTGCTCAGGATGTCGCCGATGGTCTTGCGGATGTTGAGTTCGTCATCGGCGATCAGCACACGCTTGCCTTCGAGCAGCGGATCGTTTTGCTTTTCCTTAACATTTTCAGTGCCGAGGATGGTCTTGGTCCCGGCGGCGACATCGCGCATGGTGTTGCGGATCTGATCGACCTGCTCGACGATTTTGTTAAGCCTGCCACGCATGGTGTCGTCGCCGATGTATTCCTCCATCAGCGTGCGGGCCTCGGTGATGATGTCGTTAAGCGGTTGCGCCATCTCCTGCACCACGTTGTCGGCCAACTGCCCGGTGGTGGTGTAGCGCTCGACGACCAAGAGGTTCAAGATGTTGAGCGCCATGGCGATGTAGCGCCCGAAAATCTCGGCGAACTGGCGGTCTTCCTCGTTAAACGCGCCGACCGTGGCCGACTCGATGTTGTAAACGCCGATGACCTTGTCATGGAGCAACAGCGGCACGGTGAGCGAGCTTTTGCAGTGCTCCAGCCCCAGCACGTAACGCGGGTCTTTTTCCGTGTCGTGGCAGATGTAGCTGCGACCCGTGGCCGCGACGTAACCGGAAATGCCGTTGCCCTCGGGCTGGGCATAAAGATCAATTTCAATGGCCTCGCTGGGCAACCCCTCGGCGATCACCAGTTCCAGCTTGTTGGATCGCTTGTCCAAAAGGCGAATGGCGAAGTGGTCAAAGTGCATCAAATCCTTGGAGAACTTGATGATCTTGTCCCGCAGCAGTTGCAAGCGCTGGCCGGGGGTGAAGTTGGGCAGGGCTTCGCTTTCGAGTCGCGCCAGTTCACGGCCCGCGGCATCAATGGCGTCGAGCTTCTGTTGCAGCTTGCGGCTACTCGTGGCGTCCCATACCACGGCCGCCACTTGGCGCACATCCCCCGCCTCGTCAATGACCGGTGAGGCCATCAACTCGTAATAGCGATCCCCGCATTGCAGGGCAAACTTTTTGCTCTTGACTTGGGCGCCATCAGGCACCGGCCCGGTGTGATGGGCGGAGAAAAGCGTACGCGCCTGGGCGCAGATGTGTTTGACACGCTCCAGCACTTCGGGCGAGAAGGTCCGCATCCGCTTGTTGGACCACGAGCACCGGCCATCGGCATCGACGATGCAGACGCCCTCGCCGATGGTGTTGAGCACCAGGCTGGACTTGTCGCCCACCAAGCCGCGTTCGAGGGGCAGGAAGTCGCCCACATCGGCGAAGATGGCGTGGAAGTCGCGGTTGCGCAGGGCCGTCATGGCCTCTTCCATCTTCTCGACGACTTCGACATCGCAATACTGAGACAAGGCGGTGACCAAGCCCGGGTTTTGCACCGAAGCCTTGCCCGTCAACAACAATAATCG
Organism: Phycisphaerales bacterium; assembly: GCA_038241095.1. GTDB lineage: Bacteria > Planctomycetota > Phycisphaerae > Phycisphaerales > Phycisphaeraceae > JBBDMX01. Next base: position 196 of record JBBRGB010000212.1, on the reverse strand, counting down.
TGGGCGCGTCTGTTCCATGGGATGTCCAACCCCCAATCGATGTCAGCCCCAGTATAAGCCTATAAGTTTAGCACCACCTCCAAAACCATGTCAAAAGAGAAAACGGGTCTGCCCCGTTTTAGGGGCGGGGTTACGAAAAAAGGGGCATACAAAAAATAAGCAGAGTCGTCGTTCGAATAAACCCCCAGCCAAGGAA
>JBBRGB010000211.1:0-6288 GCA_038241095.1 Phycisphaerales bacterium | reverse complement strand
CAAGGCCCGCAGCGAACGCGGCATCATGGCGCTCAAACGCTCCGTGCTTTTCGTGCCCGAATCCGCCACCATTGACCATTTGCTCAAAACTTTTCAACGCAAGCGCAATCACCTGGCGGTGGTGGTTGATGAGTACGGCGGTGTGGCGGGCATCGTGACCCTCGAAGATGTGCTCGAAGAAATCGTCGGCGAAATACGCGACGAGTTCGACGATGCCTTCGATGGCGCGCATCCCGCCGTGGCCGAGGATGGTGAGGTGGTGGTCGATGCCTCCATGCCCCTGCACGAGGCCGTCGAACGTTTCCATTTCACCTACGAGGCCGATGATTCGATCAACACCTTGGGCGGGCTGGTGCAGAAGGAATTGGGTCACGTGCCCAAGGTCGGCGAGGCGGCGCACATCGGCTCGTGGCATATGGAAGTGGTGGAAATGGAGGGGTTGCGGTTGGTGGCGTTACGTCTGCGACCCTTGACGAAGGCCGATGGTGACGGCACGCCGCGAGCCACATCGCAAGCGGGGGAAGCGGGCGGTGAAGTGACGGAGCCGCGGCCATGAACCGACCCATCGGCCTCATCGCCGGGCAGGGTCTGCTGCCCATCGTCACGGCCAAGGGCATTCGCGCGGCGGGGCACAAGGTCGTTTGCGTCGGTTTCCGCAATCAATACGATGAGGCACTGCCTGGCTTGTGCGATGCGTTTGCACAGGCTTCCGTGGCGCAACCGGGCAAGTGGATACGTCTCTTGCGGAGTTGGGGGGCATCTGAAGCGGTGATGGTGGGCCGCGTGAAAAAAGCGCGGGCTTACGATGGCCTGCTGGGGTATCTCAAACAACTTCCCGATTGGCGGGCAGTTCGCATCTGGTATCGCACCATGCGACGCGACAAGCGCAGCGATAAACTGCTGGCGGCCGTGGCCGATGAACTCGCCGGTCAGGGAATCACACTCATCGACACCACCCGCTACATCCCGGAATGCCTGGCGACCGCCGGCGTCATGGGCAAAGTGCAACCGGGCGAGGCGGTCATGGCCGACATTGCCGCAGCCCTGCCCATCGTGCGGCAGATGGGCCACTGGGACATCGGTCAATCGATCGCCATCAAGGATCGTGACGTGATCGCCGTCGAGGCCGTGGAGGGCACCGATGCCATGATTGCCCGCGCTGGCGAGTTGTGCAAGGGGGGCGGCTGGGTCTTGGTGAAGGTCGCCAAGCCGGGGCAGGACATGCGTTTTGACGTGCCCACGGTGGGCTTGCGAACCATCGAAGGACTCAAGGCCGCGGGGGCAAAATGCCTGGCGGTGGAGGCGGGGAAAGTGATTCTGCTGGAAAAGGCGGAATTGATGGCCGCGGCAGACAAGGCGCGGATTGCGGTGATCGGCGTGGAGGTCGAGGATTGTCAGAGCCGCAAGGCGTAAGCCTGCGGACGATCCAGCCTGTGCCCGCGAATGCGTGCAAGTTACATCCGCCGGGGGCTTATGCCCCTCGGCTCTGATCAAGACACGGCTTTGTCCCGTTTGCAGACCCCCCAAATCTGTGTTAATCTTTGTGTCTCCCGATGGCAACCCAACCCACCCAACACCGGAGTTATCAAGCATGGCTAATCCGATTCGCGTCACCGTCTGGGGCGAGAACGTTCACGAGCACAAGAGCGCCGCGGTGGGCAAAATCTATCCCGACGGCATGCACGCCGTGATCGCAGCGGGCCTGCGTGAAAGTTTGGGCCAAGAGGTTGAGGTTCGCACCGCGACCTTGCAAGAAGCTGAGCATGGCCTGACCGATGAGATTCTGGCCAAGACCGATGTGCTGACATGGTGGGGCCACTATGCCCACGGGCAGGTGGATGACAAGGTTGTCGAGAAGGTCCACAAGCGCGTGCTCCAAGGCATGGGCATCATCGTGCTGCACTCGGGCCACTACTCCAAGATTTTCAAGAAGCTCATGGGCACGGGCTGCGGCTTGAAGTGGCGCGAGGCGGCGGAAAAGGAACGCCTCTGGTGCGTCAACCCCGGCCACCCCATCGCCGACGGACTGGGCGAATACTTCGAACTGCCCCACACCGAAATGTACGGCGAACTTTTCGACATCCCCACCCCCGATGAACTGGTCTTCATCAGTTGGTTCGAGGGCGGCGAAATCTTCCGCTCCGGCTGCTGCTGGACACGCGGCAAGGGCAAGGTCTTCTACTTCCGCCCCGGCCACGAAACCTTCCCCATCTATTTCGACGCCAACGTGCGCAAGGTCATCGCCAACGGCGTTCAGTACGTCGCCCCCCGCGCCGGCAGCCCCTACAGCCTGGCGGCACCAAACATCAAGACGCCCCTGTCGCCCATCGCCACGAAGCACGAAGTCGATGACGCGCTGCACAAGCATTGATGTCTTGTCAGAGCCGCAACGCGTAAGCCTGCGGTGGAAGGTGCAAAGACGTATTGACGCACGGGGACGTTCGCCCGGGGGCGGGGGCGGTGGCTAACGCCCCTCGGGTCTGACAAGGCACGCGCCACGTAAGATCCACTCATGCAATGTCGCACCTGTGGTTACATTTTGCTCAACCTTCCCGAACCGCGCTGCCCGGAGTGCGGCACGGGGTTTGACATTCGCTCTTACCGCTTCGTGCCGGGGACGGTGGCGTTTGCCTGTCCGCATTGCGGGCACATGCACGGCGGGACGGGCGAGTCCTATCTGCCGGCCATGACGGAATTGGCCGCGTGTCTGGGTTGCGGCCAAGCCATGCGTGTCGGGGCCATGCGGGTGGTGCCTCTGAGTGACCGCGTGGAAGATTACAGCACGGATCGTGTGCCTTGGGAGGAGCGCAAGCAGTTGGGACGTTGGCGGGCGTTCTGGCGGACGTGGCTGTTGGGGGCGGTCGGGCCGCAGGAGTTGGGGCCGATGGTCGCCGGGCCGGGCGGAAGATTTGGCGCGGCCTTGGGCTTCGCCATGCTGGTCAACGGCCTGGCGTTTGCCGCCTTTGGCTTGAGTTGGGCCTTGGCGATGGGGCTGCTGTTCGCCGCCATCGGTTCACAGAGTTCCCGAGGTGGTGGGCCGGGCTGGGAGGAAATCCTGGGCATCGTGGGCTGCATGGGTGGCGTGCCGACGCTGTTCGGCCTGCTCTGGCCTCTGCTGCTCACGGTGATTCACGCGAGCAGCGCTCATCTGCTGTTGCTGATCACGGGCGTCCGCGCCGGCGGATTCAACATCACCGCCCGCGTGCTGCTCTACTGCCAAGCGCCGGCCTTGTTCGTGGCCGTGCCGTTCTGCGGCGTGCCTTACGTCTGGGCCGCGGCCTATCTCTGGACCTGCATTTGTGCCGCCATTGCCCTGATGTCAGCCCATCGCATCGACGCCTGGCGGGCGATCTTGGCGAGCTTCGCCGCCCCGGTGACAGTCTTCCTGCTGGTGGCGGGCCTCTACGGCGCGGCCATCTTCTGGTCCGTCCGTTATGCCCCGCCGGCAAATCACACGCCCGTGACCATCCATCAACCCGTCGTGCCCGTGTCACCCGTGCCTTGAAAAAGGGGACATCCACAATTTCTACTTCGCTGTCGTTCAAATCGCCCCAGCCCCGAAGAAATTGTGGATGTCCCCTTTTTCAATCTCGTTTTTTCCCCGCAGCGCGGTAGGCCGCCCGTTTCCGCGCGTACTCCTCCGGCGACACGGGCAAGTCCGGTTCCTCCACCCCCGCGGCCGCCTGATCGTGGAGCTTTTGCAGAAACGGGATGCACCAGCCACAGCCCGTCCCCGCCGCCAGGCACTCGCTGATCTGACTGACCTTCTCGGGCTTCTCACGCTTGAGATAGCTGACGATCTTCCGCTTGGAAACGTGGAAGCAGAGGCACACATGGTCATCGTCGTTCATGACGGATCATAGGCGATGACCGGAATGGCCCACGTTCACAGGCACGGGAATGTCAGCGATGCAGCAACGTCCCCTTGGCCGGGTTGTTCACATCGCCCAAGTCGAGTGTCTGCTTGGTCAGATCGTTGTCGCGGTCGATGACTTGCAGACTGACGCGGAACTGGTCGGCCTTGAGCGCGGTCTGATCCAGCGTCAGCGAATACACCGTCACCGGCGACTGATCGGGCAGCGTGTCACGTCGCACGCCGTTCTGCCCGGGAACTTCCGCAAGCAGCCGATCCAGCAGCACCTTGCCAGCGGGGTCGCTGATGACCAGTCGCAGGGCATCGCCTTCGGGGTGCTTATCGGCACTGACGGAGGGCTGGTGCTGGTCGTCGCGCACGGCCGCCATGAGACGAAGTTGGCCGTCAGCCTCGCGGAGCCAGACGGTGGCCGATAGGTCTTTTTCACCCTTGTACCAGCGGGAAGCGTCCGGCTCGGCCATGAAGCGGTTGGTCACCTGTTCCGACCCGAGCACCGCCAGCGGTTCCAGCGCCAGCCACGCGGCGGGGTTGGCGGCGTCGGCTTCGGTCATGTCACCCAAGGGTGGCACAGGGCCACGCAGGGGCAGGGTGGCGACCCGTTCGGCCAGCACCGCGCCTTGCTCATCGTGCAGTTGCAGACTGATGCGATCCAGCGGTGTGCCGGCCGTCTGCGCCAGAGTTCGTTGCCGTGGGCCACCGAAGCTCAAGGCCCACCCGCCGCTGCCGCTAAGGCATTGGAAGGCAATGACGTTTCGCCCCTTCTTCAGCGGCAGATCAAAGGTGTGATCCGCCAGCGTGCCGTGACTGTTGCCCGTCGCCAGGGTGCTGTAAACCTCTTGCCCATTGACGTACCAAGCCATCCACCAATCGGCGCTGGCGGCGGCGGGCAATGTGGTTTCGGTCGGGCTGTCGATGATGGCAAAGCCCACCACCGGCCGCTTTTCCTTGACAGCGCCAGTCAGGCTGGCGAAGTTGATCGTGCCATCCTTGGCCATGACCTGTTGCCCCGTCACCGGCTTGCCATCCACGCCCGCCAAACGCTGGGGAACGGTGGCCCAGGCTTTGGCGTCGAGTTTTTCAGGGTCGGCATCAGGGAAGATGCGCCACCACTGCGGCAGATCAAGCGGAGCGCCAGCCTTGGCGATTTCCAGTTGGACTTCCTGGCGGGCTTGGCCGTTGGCGTCGATGCGCACAGTGGCTTCGGGGTTGATGACCTTGATCGGCAGCCCGCCGACGGCTTCGACCCGCAGTTTGCCAGCGAAGGGCTTGTTCGACGGATTGCGAACCACCACGGTGAGTTTGGAAGTCCGCCCCGTGGGCAGCGGATCGGGAATGTCCAGCGACAGCAGCGGTTCTTCAAGGTCGATGACCGCGGCATCCGCGCCACCGGTCCAAGAAAGATAAACTGCATCGCCGGCCACGGGCAGGGTGGCGACGTTGCCGGGCATCATGCGTGGCTGACTGGCGTTGCCGAACATATCGCGTATGACGACATCGCCCACCGTGGCGTCGGCCCCGGCCAAGCGCACGCTCAATTCATATTTGGCCGGCTGGGTGGAGAAGGCCAAGAGCGTCCAAGTGTCGCCCGCGGAAGCGTCGCCTTGGGCGTCATGTCGTTGGAACAGATACGCCACTACGCCCGGAGCGTCGGCCTTGCCCTCGGCGTCGAGTTGCTTGACGAAACGCTTGCCGCGCAGGTGGCGCACCAGTTGACGGTAAGTCAGGATGCTGGGGCGGGGTTCGACGCGGTTGTCAGTCATGCCGTAACCGCGCTCGGCTCCGCCGCCGTCCATGAAAAGGCGGAAGTAGAAGAGGGTTTTCATGCCCTTGGCTTGGGCGAAGGCGGGCTTTTCAACCGCGGTGCGGGCCTGCTCCAAAAGGCCGGCGGTGTTGGTGCCGCTGAAACCGGTCTCGGTGTCATAGATAGGCAGGCCTTCGACGGCGGTGCCCTTCATGGCGTTGCGTTGGCGCTCGTAGCCGTTGCGTTCAGTGCCATAACCCGGGCCGTGGGCGTGATAAGCCAGCGCGTTGAGCACGCCCGGCTCGATGAGTTTCACAAACTCATGGGAGCGTTTGAAACCCTCTGGCCCGGCGAAGGAAAGACCGCCGTTGGCGATGAGCACATCGTCGGGTGCCAAGCCCGCCGCTTCCGCGCCGGCGCGTGCCCCCAAGGCCAAGGGTTTCATGGCCGCGAAATAACTGGCCATGTCACCAGGCCAGAAAAACGGCAGATCAGGCTCGTTGCCCAGTTCGACAAAGGGAATCTTGCCGATGCCGCGACCGCCGTAGGTTTCAATGGCCCACCGCAGCAACTCGGCCCGGCGGTCGATTTCATCAGCGCGCCATTTGGCGTCACGTTCATTGGGCTTGGGCGGATCAATGATGAACTGCGTCCGCAGTTTATTCTCCGCCAC
>JBBRGB010000210.1:0-6334 GCA_038241095.1 Phycisphaerales bacterium | reverse complement strand
CTGCACGACCTCAATGCCGCGAGCCTGCGCATCCCCGGCCGATGGAACTTGGAGGTCTGCGACACTTCCGACGGCTCAGTCAAGCCGTTTGGCGAAACGTGGGAAGGTGACACGACCCGTGCCGTCATCGACCTGCCTTTGTCGGGCCATCTGCTGCTGCGTCTCAAACCGGGGCGTGAAGCCCGGCCGCAACCCGCGCCGCGACACTGGCGCGAAGTGGCGCGGCTAGCAGACCCAGTGTCCGTGACCTTGAGCGAACCCAACGTGCTGCTCTTGGATTGGGCCGCGTGGCGCGCTGATGATGGCGACTGGCGGGCCGAGGATGAAATCCTGCGCATTGACAACCATGCCCGCCAAGCCTGCGGCCTGCCCGAACGTCACGGCCACATCGCCCAACCTTGGGCCGACCCGCCCAAGGCCCACACCCACCGTGTCAGTGTGGCGTTTACGATTCAGTGCGACACGCGGATCGCCGCCCCCAAACTGGCGCTGGAAGAGGCCGGGGCCGCCCGCCTGAAACTCGATGGCCACGACCTCGAGGCCCGCGTCGAAGGCTGGTGGGTCGATCGTGACATCCAGACCATCGCCTTGCCCGATCTGCAACCCGGCAGTCATCGCTTGGAAATCACCTGGCCCTTCGGCGGAGGCGGTGGCATCGAGGCCTGCTATCTGCTGGGCGACTTCGCCGTGCGAATGGCGGGAAGACACGCTTCGCTCGAAGCGCCGGTGCGGCAACTGGCCTTCGGCGACTGGTGCGGCCAGGGCCTGCCCTTCTACGGCGGCAACGTGACCTACCACTGCGGCCTGACACCACCTGGCGAAAGCACGGGAAATTGGGCCTTGAGCGTTCCCCACTACGCCGCCCCGCTCATCGCCGTCGATGCGCAAGGCCAACGCTTGGGAACCATCATGCGTTCACCGCATCGCTTGGTGATGCCCGGCGACTTGGCCACCGATGCCAAGGGCCAGGTGAAACTCGACCTGACCGCCTTTGGCAGTCGCATCAACACCTTCGGCGCGTTGCACAACGTGGATCCGCACTTGAAATGGTGGGGCCCGCAATCCTGGCGCTCCGCCGGCCAGACATGGAGCGACGGTTACCGCCTCCGCCCCTGCGGCATCCTAGTGGCGCCCATGATCGAAATTGCTGACAAACCCTGACGCGACATTGCCGCTTGGTCAGAGCCTACGAGCATAAGCCCGCGATCGCTCGTCTCCGCGATCAGCTACGACTGATCTGGCCCACTCGCGGTGGTGCAAAATGTCGTTCCTTCCCCAATTTTCTCGTGAATCACGCGGCTTTTCACTCGTATTGGTTGAGCAGGCCACCGGGCAACGTCGGCCCGTCAACCGATTTGGATGCGGCAAAAGTCTGCTGGAAATCCGCCTACACGGAATCCAACTTGCCCGAAACATCCGGTGGAGAACCGAACTCACCTTGTTCCGTAAGCTCCGTGTCAGCCGTTGCTTCAGGAAGACTCGGGCAATACCCCGAACTGTCTCCAACCAGCTCCTGGCAAGCCGTGGGCTTGGTTGTTTTCCGGACTCAAGACAACTTCCTCACAAGCACGCCAGCGTCAAGCGGGGGTTTTGTAAAAACGCCGGGGCGGGGAAGTTGAACGCGGCCACGGGCTGATCGTCGCATTGGGCGATGTGCAGCGATTCCTCCGCCTCGCGCAGATCGAGCATCTCCCCCAGCGCGGGCAGCCCCCCGGGGGCGGGGGCGGGGGATTCTTCGGGCAAGCCATCCTGTATCGCCACCGTGGGACGACACGGATTTCCCGTGTGCGGTTCGACGCACACCGCCGGCCTGCCATCGCTCAACACCAAGCGCGACCCCGGCGGATAGGGCGGCACAACGGCAAAGAGCGACAGAATGGCCTGGGGGTCAAATTGCGCCATGGACGCGGGCCGATGCAGAATGTTGAGCACCGCCACCGTCGGCCGGGCGGGCCTGCCCAGCGGCCGGCGCAGGCGATCAAAGCCATCGGCCAAGGCCACGACGCGGGCAAAAACGTGAATGCGTTCTCCATCCAACACCGGCACCGCCGAGCCGCCGTAACCCGTGCCGTCATAACGCTGATGATGATTCAGCACCACGGTGGCGGCACTCGGTTCCACATGCTCACGCACCAGTTGGAAACCCAACGTGGGATGCTCACGCCACTCCATGTCGCTCTCATCGCCTGTTTTCAAATACCGTTCTCGTACTTCCGCGGGCAGACGCATCACGCCCACATCGTGGAGCATGGCCCCGAGTCCGAGGTTGGTGACTTTCTTGGCGCGAACCGGATCGATCCGCCGACGTTGCCGGACGAGGTAGCCTTCGAGTTTCAGGCCCATCAGGACGCTGAGGTAGGTCACCGTCGAGGCGTGCCGCAACAAGTCGAAATCTTCGGTTTCGGGGTTCGCTAGGTCATCGAGAAAGAACGCGGCTTGAGGGTCGCAGACCAGGTCATGCACCAACTCGCCGACGCCACGGCAATAGCGTTCGTAAGGCAGACGGGCGTTGGATTGCCGCTGCATGGCGGCAAAGCCCGAGGCGATCTGCCCCAAGAGCCGGGCTTGGGAGGCTTGGGCATCGGGGCTGATGTAACGGTTGAGAAACTCCAAGCCGGGATACTTCACCCAGATGTGGGCCACGCCCAAATCGGTCATGCGATGGATCAAGGCGTGATCCAAGGCGCAGCCGATGCGAAGAAGGATGTGGCCCGGCTGACGCGGATGCGTCACCGGCAGCGCCAGGGTCATCCCCGGCTGGGCCTTGACCAAATCCACCTTCAGCACGTCGCAAAACTCCGCGGGAAATAATTTTTCAAGTCAAAAGGCGCTAAACGGCAAGCCCGAAACGCTCCACATCTGTGTTGATCTGTGTACATCGGTGTTCATCCGTGTTACTTCGCAGCCAACCACCGTTTATCCACATTTTTCACTTCGGCCCAAAAAGACCGTGACTTTAGCCAAAAAAGAAGAGACGAGGGTCTGATAATCAACAACTTATCCACAAGGCGATTAATTGTGTTGCATTGTGGGGCAAAGTGGGTTACTTTCCCTATCAGCCAATCGCTTAAGGGATTTCTCGACTGCGGCATCGGGAATAACCCCAAGAGTAAGACCAACAGGGGAACACTTACCTTGGTCTTCACCGGAACCTATGAGCATTCGATCGACAGCAAGAATCGCGTGGCGATTCCAGCGGAGATCCGTACGCTCCTGGCCCGGCAGCAACAAGCCCGCAGCGGCGGTGCCGACAACGGGCCAATCACCCTTTACGTCTCCCTGAGCGATGAACTGGTCTTGTGCCTTTACACCCAGGAGATGTTCGAGCAGCGGGCCGCGGAACTGGATCGCAGCGAGTTGGAGACCGGCGAGATACTCGAATATGAACGCATGCTTTACAGCATGAGCGGTCGGGCGGAACTGGACAGCCAAGGGCGGATTCGCCTGCCAGAGAATCTGCTGGAAATGACGGAACTGAAAAACGATGTGGTCTTGATCGGAGTCAAGGATCACATGGAAGTACGGGATCGGGAAACGTGGCTGGCGTACCGGACGGAACTGCTCAAGCGTAAGCCGCAGTTGCTGATGAACCCGCGACGGGCGATGAAGAAACCCCAATCGGCCTCGATGGGCGATGCCGGGGCGGCGGATAAACAGGCTTGAAAAGCCGCCAGGAACCGGTCGTTGCGACTTCGTCAAGGATGGCGCGGGCACAGCGGCCGGATGGCGGGCGGCTTGGAAAAGGCAGGGATGCGGCAAATGGCGTCAAGGAAGACGCCAGCAAGGAAGCGGTTGATCGATGCGTCAGGGACGGCGCGATTGACGGGGGGGCGGGGGACGAGGGGCGAAAAATAGTTGGCGGATTTTCCGCCACGCCATTGTTCGGAACGGAAACCCACACCAGGGACGGTGTGATGCGGGCGGACCAATGCAGGGCTGCTGCGGTGCGCGGGCAAGGAAGCAAGTAACCTCGATTCAGCGAAGGCATGAAAGGACTCAAGACCGTCATGTGACACAACCCACGCCCCTTGCCGACGCTTCACGGACGACGCGGCGATGACGGGCCGCCAGAGCATCAGTGGTCGGTCGCCCCGGCTTTTCGGGCTTCTCGACTTGCCTCAAACTGGCACAAGGTTGGCGTCAACAGACGGTCCTTCGCTGAATTGCCAAAACCTCCGACCTGAATCCCCGCGATTCAGGTCGGTTTTTTTGTGGCCTTGGTTGTAAGGACGGGGCCGTTGAATGACTCAATTTTTAACGCGAAGTAAATCAGACCCTCCATCCGTGTTACTTGTCTTGATGATCTCGGCTCAAAGCCTCATACTCCCCCGTCCCCGGATCATGCCCCGGATGCGTCCGCAACAGACGCTGATACCGGGCCGCGGCCACGGGCAGATCATTTCGCGCCACCGACAACCTGGCTCGATTCAACAGCGTCGTCGCATCCGTCGGCTCAAGGCTCAAGGCCTTGGCCAGCAGTTGTTCGGCCGTGTCGTAATCCCCGCGGTTGGTCGCCAGCACCGCCCGCTGATTCAAGGTGAAAACATCCTCGGGAACCTGTCGCAGCGCCTCTTGCAACTGGTCATCGGCCTTGGCAGGTCGGCCCAGCATCACCAGTGTTTGCGCCAGGGTCAACCGGGCTTCAAGGCATTGGGGACATTGCGCCACGACCCTCTCAAACCAAGGCAGGGCTTCGTTGTATCGCACTTCCTCGGCCAGCGCCTGGCCGAAGCGGAACATGGCCGCGGGATTGTTGAACTGGGCTTGGAGATCGTTGCCCCGCTGCGCCACGGCACTGCCGGTGGTGGCGTTGGCGAAGATCACCGTAAAGCCCATGAGCACGATGACGGCACTGATGGGCACGATAGCCAAGGCACGCCTACGGGCCGAGGTTCCCAACACGATTTGCAGACCCCAGGCGATGAACAGCCCCGCAGCAACCAGGAAGGGGAGCATGAAGCGATTGGAGGCGTACATCGGCGCTGGCAGGAGCAGGTTGCCGCAAAGCAGGTAGTAGCCCAGCGCCAGCACGATGGCCAGCGTCAGCCAGTGCCGCAGACGCAGGGCGACGATTAGCAGAACCGGCGTGACCACCAGCACCGCGATGCCCGCCAAGGTTGAGGCGCTACCCCAGTTGTGGAGTTTTTCCGGCAGACGGTTGAAGGTCAGGTCGGGCATGACGATCTGCCAAGCGTAAAACCCGGCGCGACTGAGGGCCGGGGCAAGACGCTCGACAAACGGCAGGCCCAAAAGCGGGTTGGCTGTCAGGTCGCTGTGCGTGCCGACGCCGGGCGCTTCCCACCCCACCGCCAAAGTGCGACCGGCGAGGCTGATGGCCAAGGGCGACAGAACAAGAAATATCGCTAGCCAATGGACGCTCGCCGGCGGATGGTCGAAGGGATCACGCAGCCCGACGCGGCGTTGCCACCACGTTTGCCGCCCGGCGGAGCGCGGCAACCAAGCCTGCGCCAAGGCCAACGGCGCGACCATCAGCCCCATCGTGTCACTCCCCACCGCCAGGCAGGCAAACAGCAGGGCCGCGATGCCACCCCGCCAGTGCCAGCGACCCGCCAGCATGGCCCGGCGATGAAGCCAGAGAAACCCCAGGATGCCCAGCATGGCCATGAGCTGCGACCGGCCCACGACCAAGTTGATCGATTCGTAAAGCGTTGGATGCGCCACGACGAGGAAGGCCGCCATCCACGCCGCCGCCAGGCCGACGTAACGCGACAGCCACAACGCCAGCAGCCAACCCACGCCCACCAGGAGCAACAGATTGATCAAGCGATAGGCCCCCGGTGTGGGTTGCCCGCTCCCGGCCAAGACGTTCATCGCGTAACTGAGTCGCACCAAGGGGTGATACTGGCCGTCGCCAAGCATGGCTTGACGTTCCGGGCCGAGGATGAAAAGCTGGCCCAGGTCTTGGAGGTTTTGCAGTCGGGGTGTGGTCGCCAGCGCCAGGCGGTCTTCGGGCAAAAGGGGATGCGACAGGGCGTTGGCGTACAGGACCACCACCATCGCCAGCATCATGGCCGGGAGATACACCCGCTGCGCCAGTTTTGTCGCTTTGCCATCCATTAACGTTTCCCGCCCCTTTTTCGCTGATTGAGCATACACCATACATCGGGCATGACGGGGGGGAGGAAAAGTCTTGAGTCCTGAGTCTTGAGTCCTGAGGGTTCAGAACCGGCCATTGGGCGCAAGTGTCGCGGTGGGACCTCTCAATTCTTAACCTCAAGACTCAGGACTCAAGACTCAAGACTCAAGACTCAAGACTCAAGCCTTTTCTACGCCGCGCGACGCAAGCCAGTGCGGAGCGGAGTGCCCAGCAAGT